>NZ_JMDX01000048.1:0-32092 GCF_000935845.1 Paenibacillus sp. E194 | reverse complement strand
AAGGAATTGCAGTGACGATAGGAATAGACTATTCGTTCAGAGAGGATAGTCAGCAAATCATTCCTATAACCTTGGAATCACCTAATATAGAGCGATTTTATTATGGCTGGGTGCATGCCTCAGACAAGCAAATTTCGCACGTGGCGAAGCGCTTTCTGAATCGTTTAAAATCCGAACTCTAACACAGTCATCAAAAAATTACTGTTGACAAACGAAGGCAGAGGTCTATAATTTGATTTATCACATGAAAGCCCAAAAGCAAGAAAGCAAAACAGTATAATATCAAAAAGCGTAGAACTAATACAGTAGCTGTCTGTGGCGGAAAATCAGAGACTTGGTGGAAGGTGCGAACTAAGCCGGGACATGCAGTGAATTACAATTAGGGAGCTGACTTCGGTCCGGCAATGCCGTTAAATAGATGAGTGAACAAAAGTTATTTTGTTAATCAGGGTGGTACCGCGGAACTTCCGTCCCTATTTGGGGATGGAGGTTCTTTTTTTATATATACAGGTTGTTCAACAAGTCGACTTATGAGCATCAACCACTACAACTACGACATAAAGGAGTGAAACGAACATGAAACGACAAGTATCAATTGGCTTAGCGCTATTACCTATCCTTGCGCTTATGGCTGCGGGTGCTGCCTCGATTTCCATCTGGAAAGCAGGCATGTTCATCCCGCTTATGATTGGCATCATCGTCACCGTTATAGTAGGGGTGATTAGCGGTTATAAATGGGATGAGCTTCAGGACATGATGGTAAGCGGCGTATCCAAAGCAATGCCAGCAATATTCATTTTGCTTGTCATCGGGATGATCGTTGGAACATGGATTTCTAGTGGAGTCATACCTACCATGATCTACTACGGCTTATCTTTTATTCATCCCTCATTCTTTGTTCCAGCAGTCGCTATCGTGACTGGCATTGTTGCCATTACGCTCGGCAGCTCCTTCACTTCCATCGCTACGATTGGGTTGGCATTCATGGTCATAGGTGAAGGCATGGGCTTCTCCCCTGGCTTAATTGCAGGAGCAGTCATATCAGGAGCATTTTTCGGCGATAAGCTGTCGCCGTTATCCGATACAACGAATATTGCACCAGCAATGGCTGATACGGACCTGTTCAGCCACGTACGGCACATGTTGTGGGATACGATTCCCGCATTTATTATTGCAGTTGCTTTATATGCCCTAGTTGGCACGCGCACAGTAGAAGGTTCGGTCGATACGGCCAATATCGATATGATACTGACCGGAATTCAAAATTCGTTCATTATCCACCCCCTACTGCTGTTGCTTCCTGTTCTCACCATATTCTTAATGATTAAGAAACTTCCGGCTCTGCCGACATTGCTGTTCGTAGGCATCATTGGCGGAATAATCTCTATGGTCGTGCAAGGTGATAGCCTCACATCCATGGTAAACACAATGACGAACGGATTCCATACCGAATCCGGCGTGAAAGCAGTCGATTCCTTATTGAATCGCGGCGGTCTAGTCTCCATGCTGAATACGATCGGACTGTTGACCATTGCAACTGCACTTGGTGGATTGCTCGAAGGGACATGCATTTTCCAAGCACTTGTTCGGCCTGTCGTATCCAGAATTAAGACTTCAAGCTCGCTTATCGCGACTACTATTGCATCAACTTTCCTTGTAGCCTTTGCGAGTGGCGCACAATTTCTGGCGATTATATTGCCTACACGTACATTCGTTCAGACCTACAAGGACATGAATATTGATACGAAAAATTTATCAAGATGCGTGGAAGCCGCCGGAACAGTCGGCATAACGCTAGTACCCTGGGGAGTTCCCGCTGTGTTCGCTGCAAACATGCTAGGCGTGAGTGCGGAACAATTTATTCCATACATTTTCTTCGCCTTCCTTGTTCCACTTATTAATATCCTATACGGGATCACCGGTTGGACCATTGTTAAGAAGGAATATCCTGTCCACGCGAAGGGTGATCATGTAACAGCAGGAGGAATCGGACATGAATGAGGTTATCGTCAACATTGTCGGAACAGCACAAGATGCTGGGGTACCGCACCCGAATTGTTTCTGTCAGAATTGTATGGCTGCAATGCACAATGGTACGCGCAGACGCGCCGCTTCCTTAGCCATTATCGAACTGGGGCGCAAACAATGGCATCTTATAGATGCAACACCAGATATGCGGGAGCAGATGGCCTCCGTACAGATGAAGTACCAGCTTCAAGGGAAACTCATGAGTAGTATTTGGCTGACCCATGCTCATATTGGTCATTACCCTGGGTTGATGTTCTTGGGCAGAGAGGCTATCGGTGCGAGAGGTGTTCCTGTCTTCAGTGGGAACAAGATGAAGGAGATGCTGGAAACCAACGCCCCTTGGTCGCAATTGGTGGAATTGAATAATATACAATTGAACAGCATTCAACACGAGCGGCAAGAGCAGTTGTCTCCTCTCGTTCGAATAACACCGATTGAAGTACCGCATCGCAATGAGTTATCGGAGACATTCGGGTTCTGGATCGAAGGCCCTTCACGCAAGCTGCTCTACATTCCAGACATCGATCGATGGAACGAATGGGATCGTGATATTTACGACGTAGCGAAGGAAGCAGATATCTGCTTATTGGATGGAACATTCCATTCGATTGAAGAAATTGAGCGGATGGGACGCAATTTCAAAGAAATCCCACATCCTGTCATGACCGAAACGATGGATCGGCTGCAAGGATTGGCTGAGCACACTGAGATTTATTTTACCCATTTTAATCACACGAATCCTGTCAACGACCGAGCGAGTTCTTTCTCAAAGCTCGTACAGGATAGAGCGTTCTATATCGCTGAAGATGGAATGGAACTTAAATTATAGATTGTTGAACGTTCAACAGCACTGCCTTTCTGCAATGATAAGAAGGCGGTGCTGTTTTTTTACTCCAATTTCCAGCGCAAGGTTCATTTTTCTGGTTAGCGAAGCTTCTGATTTACACTTATGCTGCGGGCATATTATGGAGGGCGGCACGAAAGGAATACATGGATGAATTTCCTAACTTCGACTCAAAATAATGGTGATACATGATCGCATTGGTTACTGAATTGACTTGAGATCGAACAAAGGAGAACAAACCTCATGCCGCGTCATTCTATTACGTTTCTGCAAGCCTGCTTTATTATCATCATGTCTACAGGCCTAATGAATCACGTTACCGTTATTCCTCTACTGCTGCGTGAAGCTCATAAAGACGGTTGGATCAGTGTATTGATTGCACTCGTACTCGCCTTCTGCTGGATTCCGCTGCTTTTGATCACTGTTCGAGCCAAGCCGAATCGCCCCCTACCATTGTTCGCTTGGGTTCATTCGCTAGGTGGCAGCTTTGCCGCATGGATGGTTACAACTTTGATTATTGTGTATTTGTTCTTCTCGGCTTTTGTGACATTAGAAGACACGGCAACTTGGACCAAAATCTCATATTTGCCAAATACCCCAACGACAGTAATCGCTGGTTCATTAATTCTCTTGTCCCTCTCCAGTGCTTTAATCGGCATACATTCGATTGCGATCTGTGCCGGCATTCTTCTTCCGATCGTCATTATTCTCGGATATGTCGTAATGAGTGCTAACTTTCAATATAAGGATTATTCGCTTATCTTCCCAATATTCGAACATGGGATTACTCCTATTATAAATGGGCTCATTCTGATTGGAGCTGGCATGGCCGAGCTGATTCTTATCATTTTCTTGCTGCCGCACATGTCAAATAAACCAAGATTCCGGGGAATGTCTACGCTGGCGTTCATTCTTGCTGGCCTTACAATCGGCCCTTATATCGGCTCTATCGCTAACTTTGGGATTGTAAATGCTTCTTTCATGCGGTATCCAGCCTTCGAGCAGTGGAGAATTGTAACCGCAGGCAAATACATAGAGCATCTTGATTTTTTGTCAATTTATCAATGGTTATCCGGTTCTTTCATCCGAATAGCTTTGGCGATTTTCCTCATCATTGATGCCATCCCTCATCGAAGCCATCATACGAGGATCGGTGTTGGCGTGGCGACCGCTGCAATCATTTTCCTAGCTGTTGTTGTTTATCGAGATGACATTCAATTCGTCAATCTGTTAAGAATTATCTATTTCCCAAGCGTCACTTATTTGCTTGTTTTTCTGTCCATAATATTCGCTTTTCTCACCTACTATAGGCAGCGCAGATACAAAGGAGGGATCGTCCGTGAAACCAAATAAAACATTGAATCAACGACCAAATGATTATCCGACAGAAAGCCAGCCGCTCACCCTTCAACAGTTATTTTGTGCTTTGGAGAATTGTGCAGATGTTCAGAAGAAAACCTACTCATTCGGATCAAGCATGCGTTCGTACACTGTATCTTTCATCTATTGTGAAGGATTGGCAGACACTAAACAGTTGAATCAATATGTGATCCCCCAGTTGAAAGCCAATTTGGAGGATGCCAATTCTGTGCAGGATCTACTTCATAAACATAATAGCTTATTAGCAATCCAGCCTATCGAGGCAAAGAATAGAGTACATGACATAGAGACATTATTGTTTGCTGGACATCTCATTATCGAGTTCAAAGAACTAAACGTCTACTATTCTCTCGATATTGCAGATCCGCCCAATCGAGCTCCCGAAGAATCCAATACCGAAATATCAATCAAAGGACCGAAGGATGGCTTTACGGAGAGCTGTGAAATGAACATTGCGCTTATCCGCAAGCGCTTGCGAACCCGCTCTTTGAAGTGCGAATCCTTTGTCCTTGGCACCCGAAGCCAAACCAAAATATCCTTACTCTATATAGAGGATATTGCAAATCCAAGCATGATGCGCGATATTAAGCATCGTATCCAAGCAATCGATACAGATGCTATCGTCAGCAGTTCGCAGCTCGGTGAAGCGATTGGCGACTCCCCTTATTCCTTGTTTCCTTTACTTGATTACATTGGAAGACCCGATTACGCAGTCCAATCCCTCGTCAGAGGCAGATTCATCATCATAGTCGAGGGAACACCCATGGTGTTGATTGGTCCTGCAAACTTGCTATTCACGTTAAAATCGCCGGAAGACATCCATTTTCCGTATTTTTTCGTAACGTTTCAAAGGCTGCTGCGGATAATCGGCTTAATGGTCTCTATCTATATGCCAGGATTTTGGATTGCGCTAATTGCGTTCAATTTAGAACAGCTTCCGTTCCCTCTCTTGGCAACGGTAACGAATTCTCGATTGGGGCTTCCGCTGTCCGCTCCAATGGAAATGATATTGATGCTTGGCTTATTTGAAATATTCCGCGAAGCAGGCATTCGCTTGCCAAAAGCTGTCGGTCAGACGATTGCCGTCGTAGGTGGACTCATTGTTGGAGATGCCTCGATTCGAGCGGGGCTAAGTTCCCCGACTACACTTGTTGTGGCGGCAGTAACAGCTGTAGCTACCTTTACATTGGTAAATCAGTCGCTAAGCGGCACGGTCAGTATATTGCGTCTGTTTGTGTTAATCGTGTCGTCCATTCTTGGGATGTACGGTTTTTTCATTTCCGTTATGGCCATGCTAGTCTATTTGTCGTCACTGCATTCCTTTGGCATACCCTACTTATCGCCACTGTCACCACCTATTTTCGGGGATATGCTGAAATCGCTTCTTGGAATGCCTGTAAAAATTGTGAATCGACGCCCTATCATGCTCCGAACGACTGACAAAACCCGTGAAGGAAAGGAGCCAAAATGAGCGTATTTGATCACATATTGGAAAAATCTCCGCGCAGATACGGTATAAATAAACTATGGTCACTTATCAGCGTGCTTTGCCTATTTTTTCTCCTTACGGGTTGCTGGAACATTAAAAATGTTCAGGATCTGAACTATGTCACTGCCTTTGGTATTGATTATGATAATGGGAAGTATATTGTGTACACAAGCTCCTTAGAATTCACGAATGTCGCCAAGCAAGAAGGGACAAGAAGCTCGAGCAAAACACCTACGTGGATTGGACGTGGAGAAGGGTATACACTCGACTCAGCAGTGAATGACATTTATGCCGCTTCCACGCTGCAAATCATCTGGGATCATACGGCCGTAATCATTTTCAGCGAACGTGCCTTGCAAAAAGATGTGAATAAGATGGTTGACTCCCTTCTTCGTTTTTCAGGAATTCGATTTACGCCATGGGTATATGGAACCAAAACTCCAATCGAAGACCTATTCGCGGTATCGATTCCATTCAATTTGTCACCCATCGCTTCTATGCTATATTCCCCGGACGATGTACTGAAACAGCAGACGAACATTCCTCCACTGCAGTTGATGAAAATGGTCGCACAGCTAAATGAGCCGGGATGTACCGTATTATTGCCCAGCCTTTCCCTGAACAATGAGGAATGGAAGAAGGACAAAAAGAGATTTAGTCAGCACGAGCTTGATGGAGTGTTCGTCCTTCAAAATGGGAAGTATAAAAGTTGGATGAAGCAGGAACAAGTACTTGGCTTGCGTTGGATGTCAAATCGAATTCAAAAGGTACATATAGGAGTAGGGCATCCAACCACCCCTGATGCGATTCTTACAATAAAGAAACCCAAAGCATCAATTAAGGTGTCACTGCAAGGCGAAGTCCCTAAGTTCTACCTCGTAATCAATGTCCTCAGCTCTGTCGAAGAAATTACGGATAATGCGACCAAAGAATATATCGTCGCTGCGGCAAAGGAAAAATAAAAAACGACATCCAACAAACATTCCAACAGGGTTTGAACAGAAAGCTCGACATCTATTCGTTACAAAATTGTGTATATCGCAAGTACATTTCTTACTGGAAAAAAACAATAATGGTTCCTCGCTGCAGCTCACACCCAACTCTCTTGAACGGATTGACGTTCATGTTCAGATAGAGGATTCTGGGATGAATCGTCTGAACCGATAAATAAAGCCCTGACAGTTTTGTCAGGGCTCGCTTGTATGATTGAAGCTACTGCCCCCACACCTCAAACTCATAGATGCGTGCTGCAGTATCAGATTCTTGTGTCGCCTTGGTTATGTTCAACTTCGCGTAACGAGCTGAAGTTGGTGCAATATTATGTGTCGTCTTGCCAGCACTATTGCCGCTTACTGTCACAGCATCCACCCAGTTCACGCCATCTTCACTTAGCTGAATGTTAAAATCTCTAGTATTGAAGTTTGCTGATTCTCCGCCTTCTTGCGCATGCTTGACGATAAATTTATCTACTGTATACATAGAGCCCAGATCGACCTGCAGCCAGTGTGGCTCAGAGCCCGTTGCACACCATTTGCTATTATTTGCTGTAGTTCCGTCAAATGCCTTGGCAGGTGTCTCACCGGGTACAAAGCGGTCTGCCGTAGCATTTTGATTAAGAGCTAAATTCATTGTGGAAGGGGCCTCCTGCCATGCAAAGCTTGCTTGAGCAGCGGAACTTCGTACCCCATTCGTTCCTAGCGCCACCACTTCTAATGTTGTTTGCTGCTCCCCAGAGTTGCGGCTCATCGGTTGAACATAATAGGCTGTATTCGGTGTCGCCCCTACGAACTCACGTGTTCCATCTGGCTTCACTCGATATACTTCATACGCTTGCACATTGCCGCTGGAAGATGCGTTCCAATTCAAACGGGCATCTGCTGTATTGCCTGAGAAATCCACTTCCTCAATAGCCAGATTGGTTGCCGCTTCTGGAGCAGACATATCTCCTGTATTTCGAATGGATAATTGCCCAATATTGATCGCGTAGTTGTTAATTGCAATGCTGCTGTCGAACTTCAGTGAAATTGCATCAACAGTTCGACCTGCGAAGTTGCCAACGGATATCTCCTTGGTATTCCATACGCCCGTATCCCCATCCCCTACATCGAAGAACTCGAATTGACCCGGATTATCAGCGAACGAAACGCCAACTTTCATATGAGATGCAGCTTGTCCTGTCTTATAGGTAACGGATATTTCCGTATCACCGGACAACGGCAGATTCGTTCGATAGAGCTTCAGATGCGTTGCGTTCTGTGAACTCAATGAGCCGGACACCTTCAGTGAGCTTCCACCGTAATAAGCTGTACTCCAATCGAAACTCGGCTTCAATGCTGTACCGGAGCTTTCTGTAATCCAACGCCACGTTGGCAGTACATCCTGTAAGCTGCGATTGTTCCATTCCTTCATACTTAAGACGGTACCATCGACTGCAAATTGATTGCCGTGCCCCGTATTAAAGGTTGTCGTGAATGGCAGGTGCTGAATCGATGATTTATCAGCAAAGTAATTAGCGATCCCTTTCCAGCTCGAAGATGTTGTCGTATTACGTGGGTCGCTGTTCGGACCTACCCAATATTTCATCTCCTTCGTATAGAATTCATCATTGCTCGTTGAACTGCGGTATGCCCAATCTGGCCGATAAATGCCGAGTGAGGTAGCAGCTTTCTGATTGCTAGGGAAGATTCCAGCCCAGTTGACGTTCGTGTTGTAGCCATTCGCCTCTGTATCAATGCCAGCATATAAATCATACGGATCGCGATTTAAGCTGATCGCTTTATTTTTGGAGTTCTGAAGCATCGAAGCAGACCAATTGAAGTTGAGGAACATACTGTCCGCAACCTTTTGCGCACCATTTTGCAGGAACATTTGATTTCGTGCATTTAATTCATTTTGCCAGCTGATGTTGCCGCCGTTCGTCATTGAGTCATACCACATGATCTGCATATTGGATGGCTTATGCGCTTGCAAGTATTGCATAAATTGCTGCATCTTCGTGGCGTCCGCCGAATTGCCGCCAGCTGTCTCTTGGTTGATAAACCAACCATCGAAGCCGAAGTAGCTGGCTGCTTCTATCAGTTTGTCAGCAACGGGGAAGGATCCATCCGGTTTCTGCTGCAGCATTTGTTTCACCCATTGGTATTGGCCACCATATGCAGTTGGAGGGAAGAAGATGGTTCCGAGAATCGGAACTCCATTCTTGTGTGCCGCGTCAATAATATCAGCACTTGGCGGTACGATCAGGCCCTCGGAAGCTGAACCTCCCCACAGCACCATAACATCAACATATTGCCAGTAACCGAAGGCATCGGTACGGAACTGCCCTGTACCTTGAGACGGAACACCACTCGTATTATCATTCAGCGCCGACAAAGCAACAAGCCGGGATTGGTCTTGCGCATTCGGATTTACTTTCTGTCCTGTGAACCGATCTGCAAGTGAGATCGTTCCACGGTTGAACTTCGCATCCTTGTCCGTTGTTGGGCTCCACTCTAGGAGAGTAGCTGGATGCCAGTATGAGGTGTGCGGCTGCTCCGCATATGCAGTGGGAGCCATCACCGGGCCGAATGTGGAAATAGCCAGAAGCGAGGTGATGAGTAGAAGCTTCATTTTCTTTTTCATCGTGTTGACCACTGTAAGTCTCCTCCTCGCACCATGAGGTGCTATATTCGAATACATCTTAAATCTACTAGAAATAAAGCGCTTACATAAGTGTAATTAACTTATATTCAATGTATAAAGTATAGTGTTTTTGAATTGTATATCTGGTATTTATATACATATTAATCAAGATTTAAAACATTCCGCTTTTCAAATATCCCCAAATTTTGAATGCGATTGAGAGCTAGCTCCGCCGAGAAACAACTGCCGTACAGAGTTAGCCTTGCGATTGTTGTGAACCGCTTGAAGCTCTGATTGCAAACAAGCCGGAAAGTGCAGCAGCTATCCCACAGGCACATAAAATCAGAAATAAATTGATTTTTGTATGATTCATCACCAGTGCTGCTATCATTGGGCCGGCAGCCACGCCGACAAAGCGCATGCTGCTATACAAGGAACTAATCGTACCTCTATGCTTCTTCTCAATGCTTGCGGTTATAAAGGAATCGAGACATGGTAAAGATGCTCCTATTCCGAGGAAAGCAGCGCTTAGCCAAATGAACAAAGGTACAACAGATTTCGTTAGTATACACATGCCAAGTCCTATTGCTGTTAAGGCCAATCCGCACACAATGATCCATTTCATCGCGATTTTATTACTACCTATGCATTTTCCAGCAATAAAAGAGGAAGTACTCAATACAGCCAACGGTATTGCGAGCAGCAAACCTTTTACAATTCCCTTATACCCATGCTTGTCTTCCAGCGATTCCGATAAGTAAAATAACGAACTGAACAGCATGAACATGCCGAGTCCCCCGATGACAAATATAGCGATTAGCCAACGCGAATTCTCTCGAATCAACTGAATCACTTGTTTTAAAAAGTTGCGGACGGGTATTGGTTCGAAATCAGAATCAGATTCTTTGGGCTGCTTAACAAAAAAAGGACGAGCAAGATCGAAATTAGGCACATTACCGGAATGGCCCAAAAAGGAAGATGCCAAACGATTGCTACCAGGGCTGTTCCCAAAATAGGGCTCAATACTTTACCGCATGTATTGGCCGTTTCGATAATGCCGAGACCGCTGCTAACATCTTTATCGCTTTTGAACATATCCCCTACTAACGGCAGAACGATGGGCATTGCTCCAGCAGCACCAATTCCCTGCAGAACCCTTCCCAATAAAATGACAGAATAGGAATGATCCATCCAGACCGCTGCTGCGCCGCACACACCACCTCCAATGCCTGTTATGATAAGGCTGGGAATAATGACTGCCTTGCGCCCAATTCGATCAGATAAATAGCCGGCAATGGGAATGAGGAAAATCGCCATTACGGAATATACGGTAATGAGCAGGCTTGTTTGGAATGAGCTAACCTTCAACTGTCTCCTGATTTCAGGCAATACAGGGATTAGCATTGAATTGCCTAAAGTCATTATCAAAGGGATTGATGAAAGTGCTAATAAGTCAAAACGTTTGTCAGCTTGCACTTGGGCACACCTCCGTGGGATCTCCACGTCATTTTAGATTTATTGTACACTTCCTCAAACCTTTTATTCTCTAATTCCGATAAATAAAACGGATTTAAACGAGGTAATGGTACATCTTTAAGAACACTTATGGTTTTAATACGACCTTTACGCATTCTTCCTCATGATTATTGAAAATACGGTATGCATGGCTTGCTTGATCCAACGGCATTCGATGCGTAATGATGGCTGTGGGATCAAAACTGCCCTCCATTATTTTGTTATACAGTCCCGGCATATAATGGATCACTGGTGCCTGTCCCATTTTTAGTGTAATATTCCTTGCAAAAAAGGCACCGAGCGGAAACAAATTATAATTGCCTCCGTATACACCCGTTATCTGGACTGTGCCGCATTTGCGGACCGCTTTCGTCGATATTTGGATCGGACCAAGCGTTCCCCCCTGCAGCTTCAGCTTTTGCTCGATATATTCAAGTGTTGATTTCTTCCCATCCATTCCGACGCAATCAATGACTACTTCGGCTCCACCATGTGTAATTTCCTTTAAATGCTCCCCCATATCATCATGCTTCGTAAAATCAAACGTCTCGACACGATTTATGTGCTTGGCACGTTCCATTCGATAGGTAAGATGATCAACAGCAATGACGCGTTCGGCTCCTTTCATCCAAGCAAAGCGTTGGGCCATCAATCCTACAGGGCCGCATCCAAGTACAATTACGGTATCGCCTGCTTTAACACCTGCATGTTCCACACTCCAATAGGCTGTCGGAAGCACATCCGACAGGAATAGAAGCGACTCATCTGCAAGCTCGCAGGACGGGGGGATAACGAACGGCGTAAAATTGCCAAATGGCACTCGAAGGTATTCCGCTTGACCGCCGGGGTAATTGCCGAACTTCTCTGAATATCCGAAATAGCCGCCCGAATCATAATGGGGATTACTATTATCGCACTGGCTCTCCAAATTGTGCGTGCAGTAATGGCATTGACCACATGCTACAGTAAAGGGAATTACAACACGATCCCCCTTTTTCACTCGCGTTACTTCCGATCCTACCTCTTCTACAATTCCCATTGGTTCGTGACCGATGATATAGCCTTTTGGCAGTGGGAAATTTCCTTGATATAAATGAAGATCTGATCCGCAAATAGATGTGCTTGTAATCCGCACGATAATATCATCTTTCTTTTCGATCTTTGCGTCATCTACGTTTTTAACTTCGATTGAATTTGCTCCCTGATACGTTACGGCTTTCATGATGCACCTCGCTATGGTTGTAGGTTATTCCGTTATCGAGACAATATAATCATCGATATTATGTATCAGGGTTAGTAAGTTATTCAGAACAACAAGGACTATTCTATATTGGCATGAAAAAAGCCGCGCTGAGGCGGCCTGTATTCTATCGTATGAATATGGAAAATTTGAGCCATGTTAGGTCTACAACCACAGGCAAATGGTCGGATGGAAACTGACCGTTGACCTGATCCGAAAGAATGGAGAGAACCTCGCACGGAACCTAATTTGTCATGATCTCGGCTGGTGAACCTTATGCTTTCGAGCGAGTTAATAAATACAGAAAGTAAGGGGCGCCGATTACAGCGACGACAATTCCCGTGGGAACTTCTGATGGCTGTAATATCCATCGTCCAATTGTATCTGCCGTAATCACAAGCAAGGAACCGGCTAAAGCCGAAGTCGGCAGAAGGAGTTGGTGTTTGGGGCCCACAAGTCGTCTAGCTAAATGCGGTCCAATGAGCCCAACAAAGCCGATGCCACCGCTTACCGCCACACATGAGCCTGCCAATCCTACTGCCGCTGCCAACAGCAAAATTTGTTCTCTCGATACATATGCTCCCAGCCCAGTTGCCGTCTGTTCACCCAAGTTTAGAACATTCATGATTCGAGCTTTGTAGAATATGTAGGGTAATAACACGACAATGAACGGAAGAAGTGCAAGTACATACTTCCAATTCGTTCCCCAGATGCTTCCGGCCAGCCATGTCGCCATCGTTTGATATTTTTCGGGACTAAGCTTTAATGTCAGTACGATCATAGCTGCACTGATACCGGCAGCTACCGCTATACCAGTTAACAGTAATCGCGTAGGCGATATATTCTCATGTCGTTTGAAGGATAGCAAGCAGATGAGCGCTGCTGTAAGTCCAGCCCCAAGCCACGCGAATATAGGCAATAAATAGATCGGAGCCTGTGCAGTTGACGGGTAAAACGAAATGAACAACATTACGGCGAGACCAGCGCCCGCATTAATGCCTAAAATGCCCGGATCAGCCAACGCATTACGCGATATAGCTTGCATGACACAGCCGGATACCGCCAGACCTGCACCGATAAGCAAGGAGATGACGATGCGCGGCAATCGGAAGTCAAATAGGATTAGCGCTTCTTTCTTCGTTCCTGAACCGAACAATGTGCGCAGCAAATCCATGGGGGATAAGCGAATAAATCCTGTATTCATGCTGATGATGAACATAATGACAATTAGCACGGCTACCGTGATCATAATCGCGATGCTTCGCTGCTTCTTTCGTTTTTGAATCATCGATATAGATAGATCTGTCATCGCTTACAATCCTCTCCTTTCCTTACGTGCCAAGAAGAGGAAGAAGGGTACACCGATTAAAGCGATTAATGCCCCAACAGGTGTTTCGTATGGCGGATTCACCATGCGAGCAGCAAGATCAGCGAATACAACCAGCAAGCTGCCAAGCAAGGCCGAGCATGGAATAATCCAGCGATAATCCACGCCGACTAAATAACGGGTAACGTGTGGAATAATCAGGCCTACAAAGCCAACAGCTCCAACAACAGATACGGCCGCACCAGCCAAAACAAGCACGATGACTGTACCTGCCAGTCTTACGAAGCGTGTACGCTGACCGAGTCCCTTGGCGATCTCCTCTCCAAGACTGAGCATTGTAATCGAACGTGATAATACAATCGCCCCCACAAGAGCAGCTGCAATCCACGGGAACATCACTTCTAGCTGCGGCCATTTCGTGCCGGCTACTCCGCCAGCGTACCAAAAAGCCAAGTCCTGACCAATTTGATAATATAATGCGATGCCTTCGCTCAATGCGGATAAGAGAGCACTAAGTGCCGCACCAGCCAATACCATTCGAACAGGGGTTAGTCCTCCCCTAGCTAATGAACCAATTCCAAACACGAGCCCTGCGCCCAAGCCTGCGCCAAGAAAAGAATACAAAATTAAATACATATAAGGCAGACCTGGAAAAAATGCAAAGCATATGGCCAGCATGAACCCTGAACCCGCATTCAGGCCAAGCAAGCCTGAATCCGCCAGCGGATTGCGAGTCATGCCTTGCATAATAGCTCCAGCAACAGCGAAGCAGGCTCCTACCATTGCCCCGCCCAATACACGCGGCAGTCTAATTTCTTGAATAATCTGATGCTGCGTCACTTCCGGATTGAAACGGAAGACCGCTTCCCATACGGTCGCAAGCTGAATATCTGCCGCACCGAATGAAACTGAAATGGCGATTCCGAACACTAATGCGAACAAACCGCCAATGAGAATGAATGATGCTGCCAGTGGACGCGAACGAAATGTAACATCACTTGCATCATTTTGTAATGGATACGATTTAGCCACTTGAGCCATACATGCCACCCTTGCTGATTATGATATAGTTATGAGATTAATTCTCAGTATCACTTATTACATTTCCATCCACATCATAGACTCGATGGTTCTTCAAAGCCGGAATCGACTTCCTGAATGAACCGTCTCGTTCGAAATGTCCATTAATGCCTGCGTCTTTCCTTCGTCAATTCTACTTTTTGAACATGTGAGCAATCCACTGTTCCGCTTCTCTCTCCTTCCCCAGCATGTTACCGAACATCATACAACAGTTCATCCATGGATGTATTTACCTCAAATCTGTATATGTGATAATGATTATCATTATTATAAGGCAAAAAAGGAAGCTCATCAATGAAAATCAATAGCTTCCTTCAACAATCTACTTTCCTGATGCAAATGTACTTCAAAAGTTGAGCCAATTCCGACTTGGCTGGATACGTGAATGCGGGCATGATGGAGCTCAATTAGTTTTTTCGTAATGGCAAGCCCTAGGCCCGAACCCCCATAATCCCGCGATCGTGATCTCTACTCGATAGAATCGATAGCCCACTCCCCGGATCGTCTGAATCGGATTGTAAGCAAGTCCTGCCTTATTCACCATAATATCCAGCAGGATCAAGTGAAAGGCTTGTTCCGTCAGCAATTGAAGCGCTTCTTCTCCACTCACTGCCTCAGTCACATCATATCCGTCTTTTTTAAATAGATGCGGACTAAATTTCTCATTTTCCAATCGTCGTCCACGACCAAAATTTTGCCGCTGTGCATGGTCTCCTCCTCGATGTTCAAGCTTTGTATATTCACAATACTGCATAAATTTGTGTTTTTTATGAATCTCCATCATTTCTCCATATTTGCTGTCTATGCTGAGACTGTGTTCTACAAGATGATAATTCAGGAGGCATGGAATTGAAAAACTTATTCTCAACTCGGAATCGGATGCTCCAAACCATGGTCGTCACCGGGATAATTGCATTTCTAGCAAGTGGATGCTGGAACGGAGGAACTGCCAAGGATCATACCAACATGGATCATGCATCAATGTCGAACAAACAAGAGTCGAATCTTGCATCGAATACAGACACAGATACAGAAAAAGAAGCAGTGAAGCGTACCTCAACTACACCTACCGTAGATGGCACATCCCTAACCATTACTGCTCAACCAAGTAACTTGGAAGTATCCAATGGGGTGGTGCTGCCCGTATGGACATTTAATAACTCTGTTCCTGGGCCGCAGATTCGGGTAATGGTTGGCGATACTGTCAAGATTAAGCTAGAAAATGAATTGCCAGAGCCTGTATCGATCCATTGGCATGGATATCCCGTTCCCAATGGTATGGATGGTATTCCTGGCGTCACCCAAGATGCTGTTGTTCCTGGGAAGTCCTTCATCTATGAGTTCAAAGCAACGGTTCCGGGAACGTATTGGTACCATTCACATCAAGACAGTGTAAATCAAGTAGACAAAGGACTGTATGGCTCGCTCATCGTCGAAGATCCGAAGGAGCAAGTTGATCGAGATTATACGCTTGTGCTGGATGAATGGATGAGCACGGGAAAGATGAATACGGAGCGAGCAGATGAAAATCAATCGAATAATCAATCAGATATGTCAGGCATGGATCACTCCAAGATGAATATGTCGAATTCCGGCATGAGTGGCATGGATCATGGAACGATGTCAATGGGTGGTCATGATATGAGCATGTATGACCTGTTCACTATGAATGGAAAATCGGGCGATGCAATAGTACCACTCATGGTCAAGCAAGGAGAAAAGGTTCGGATTCGCTTAATCAATGCCGGATATCTCTCACATCAGATGCACCTGCAAGGGCATGAATTCAAGGTCATCGCAATGGATGGTCAACCCGTCAACAGTCCGGCTGTCATTCAAGATCAAGTGATATCAATTGCGCCTGGCGAACGATATGATCTTGAGTTCGTTGCTGACAACCCCGGTACGTGGCTGTTGGATGAACACAGCAAAGAGGATCGAGCTCACAATATGCGGGCAGTCATTCAGTATGAGGACTTCACGAAGCAGGCTGCCAAATCCGATGCCTCGGAAACTCTGCCTCAGTTCAATCTCGCTGCGTATGGCAAGATGGCGGAAGCGGCATTCACACTCGATCAGAAGTATGATCAGCAGGTTAAAATGAAATTAAACACAGAAATGCGAAATGGCGAGATGGTTTATACCATTAACGGCACGGTATTTCCGGACGCCGACAAAATCAAAGTTGCCAAGGGTGACAAAGTCATGGTTACCTTCATCAATCAATCGCCAACCGATGATCATCCCATGCATTTGCATGGACATTTCTTTCAGGTATTGAGCAGAAACGGGCAGCCTTTACAAGGCTCTCCTGTCGTCAAGGATACATTGAACGTTAAACCCGGTGAGCAGTATGTTATCGCTTTTGAAGCAGATAATCCCGGGGATTGGATGTTCCATTGCCATGACCTGCATCATGCTTCGGCAGGAATGGTGACAGATGTTACATACAAAGACTATAAGAGTACGTATGTACCGGATCCGAATGTAGACAATAAATCTGAATAATGAAAGAAATAAACACAGCCAAGCCGAATGAATCCCTTCCCATAGGCTTGGCTGTTCGTATTATGTATCCCATTATTTTAATATTTGAAGTACATTTATGATTCCAATTGCGCTCGCCTTCCTGCTTTATGCCACTCCAAGTAAACGCCTCCTATGTCTTGAAACGCTTGATCGATCATAGTTGTATGCTCACTCCTGATCTCTTTGCTATAAGATAAGTGGGTTTTCACATTGTCTACCTTATATTTATTCAGTAGTTTCACATAGGAGATCGTATGAATCGTATCTTCTAAGACCCAATAAATCACATCTTCGACGTCCTTCGTTGTTTTGCATAGCATTTGAACGCCTCTCTCATACATCACAATCTCATACGCAGTATCTCTTATCCTTACACAAGGAGTTAGATCACCATAATAATTGGGCTGAAACGGTTGTGTGACCATGTTGGAATAGGAATCATCGTAAATAGACGTTGATTGCAGCAAGCCGAAAATCATGCTTGTAACTTCCGATTCTGAATGCATCTTATATATACTCCTCCTCTTATTTCCTTCTATGTAAGAAGAATTCTCAAAAAATACGTTCTCCTCTACCTTCTTACAATCACCGATTGATCAAATAAAGAAAATAGCGTCAATAAAAATGGTGTACATTACACATGATACAGGCTTCAGTTTCCTGCTGTCTCATGTGCATTATACACCCAAATGAGTCCTCCTCTTCCCCATTATTTTTTCCATATATTATCTTTTGTGTACACCTAACTTATTGCTCGACAACTGGCGGTATTCCAGGATATTTCACGACTGGCCACTTCGCAGTTCGCAGGGAATTCATTAATTCAGGCGAAGCATTCACATTCGATTGGACGAGCTGCTTCGGCGTAAGCGCCATCCATTGATTGAGAGACACGTCTGCAAACCGATCACTCTTGAACATTTCGAGGAACCATAAGCTGTCTGTCCCTGTATTCTGAATATAATGTCCAAATGCAAAAGGAACATATCCGACATCCCCTGCCCGATAGTTAAAAGTCCGTGCCGCACCATTCCCCGAGAAGACAGTCATTCTGCCCTGTCCGGTAAGATAATATTGCCATTCATCATTGTTAGGGTGCCAATGCATCTCTCTCATGGCGCCAGGCTTAATCTCGACAAGTGCAGCCGCTATCGTTCGTGAAGCTGGAAAATTGCTTGAATCTACAATGCGAACTGTCCCGCCGAGAGTTGTGATTGGCGGCTGAGCCATCAAACGATGTACGAAACCCGGCTCTATTGTCCCGTAAGGATCAGGCACCTGCTGATTCTCAATCGATCCTGGTACTTGAGATTGATAAATGTACACCTGATCGGAAGGAATGTGCTCAAATGCACTTATTGGCACACCAAAATTAGCTGATAATACCTCCTTCGGCGTATGCGCAAACCAATCGGAAATCGAAAGGGTATTTAGATCCGAAAAACTCCCGTCATCGAACACGAGCAGGAATTCGCAGCCCTCCTCTAGCCCCTGAATGGAATGTGGAATGCCGGGAGGGAAGTACCACAGATCGCCAGGTCTAACATCTGCGATAAAATTACGACCGTTCTGATCTACCGCAGTAACTCGGGCGCTACCTAGGATCATGAACGCCCATTCTGCCTGCTGATGCCAATGCAGTTCCCTTACCCCACCGGGAGTAAGCCGCATGTTGACACCTGCAAGTGTCTTCGCTACCGGCAGTTCTCTTACCGTGACTTCGCGCGACCAACCACCCTTATTCAGCTGCATGTGTGCATCGGAAAAGGAAAACTTCAAATTCGGAACAAGTCCTGCATCCGTAATCGGAGGAACAAGCATATCTGGATTTTCCATATCCCGCATGACATCGCGTGGACCGAGATCAGTTGCCCCTGCACCATCACTTTCGCGAATGGGCTGCGGAATATGCATCTGCTTCGCATCATGTATACCCATGATTCCACCTCTCCCTTCTCTGAACCCTATTGAACAACACTAATGAGATGTTGCGTACATATAATGTTACCTGGTTAACAGCTCAAGGAACTGGCAACGATTCCATTGATCCTTATGAACATGATGCTTCGATTATGCAGGCATTATCCGTGTTCGGCATGCAATTCTGATCCATGAAATTGGATATTTTTCAACAAAAAGGGTTGTCCCCTTTTCTGAGGTATATACAAGCAGCCCGTTTTATTTGTTGGTTATTGGTATTTATTGTTATTTGTCTTCTTGCATTATGGTATAGTAAACGCGAAGGAGGGATCGAGGTGAAACACTACCGAGTATCGGCAATTGTTTTCTTCATTTTGTCTCTGATAACAGGCTGTATACCGAGATCATCCGTACCTGAGCTGATTAATACTCCCGCAACGATAACCTTAACTCCTACAGATCCATTTCAAGGTGAGGCAGCTAAATTAAAGCCTTTCCTCGGCAATATGACAGGGGCGTTTACTTTGCGATATGATAGCAGTGGCAAAAAAACGCAAGCAAACTTGGACATTGAGATTTGGGAATATGGTAAAAAAGTAAAATCCGTCGGCGGCCTTGGCGATATATTCTTCACACCTAATAAGGAGGAGCGGAAAGAGATTGAGCTTATCATATCCATTGATACCGTTGCTGGCTTAGGACAGGACAATATGAATCATATCAAGATTGGCATCGTCCAAGAATCTGGTACAACCTTGTACGGCCTTTCGCCCCCAACAGATCATAAGATGATGGGACGGGGGATCATTTCCTATCATGAGCCTCAATCCTTTATTGCACAGGGTACGGTTCGGGTATGGGGCATGCAAATGACGAGTACAAATCGCATGATTACTGCAGATTTCTCACAGGAATCACTAAGCAAAGTCGAGCAGGCGATCCTCTTCACTTTGCGGTTTGATGATTAATCTACGATACATCTTGTTTATGCTACCATCATTCACGAAGGAGTGTGTTGTTTGTGCAAGAACCATGTATTCCTACCGGCGTGGATGTCAAAGACACCCCGTTTGGCTATACACTGTCCTTAATTGGCGGCAAATATAAAATGATCATTATGTATTGGCTATCCGAGCACAAGGTCATGCGGCATAATGAGCTGAAGCGAAGCATCGGTACCATTTCATTCAAATCATTAAGCGTTATGTTAAAAGAGATGGAGGCGGATGGCCTTATCCAACGCAAAGAATATCCACAAGTGCCGCCAAAAGTGGAATATTCCTTAACGGAACGTGGTCAATCGCTCATCCCTATAGTAGATATGATGTGTGATTGGGGAGAGAAGAACAGAATATCTACTATTGAAGAAACTGTGGAACATTCATAATGCAAAAGAAGTATCTCCTGCATGAGGAAATACTTCTTTTTCTATTAGACGGGATTGAATTAATAACTTACAGGTTGTCAATGAATTTCACGTATTCAATTGCCCCCTGATCCAGCTTGCTTGCAGAAGGCTCATATTCCGCCCCGTAAAACGCATAGAACGAGCGATAGTCTGCTTTACAATATTGAAAGCTTAACTCGAATGGGGATAATACTTGCTCGAATGTATACCGATATTTCCCCTCCTCGAAGTCCTCTTTTTTAATTCCGGCAGATACAGCCAATGCAGCTTTGCGATCTTTCATTTTATCGCCACTAGAACCATAGGCCCAACCATAAGTAAATACTTCATCAAGCCATTTTTTAACAAGAGGCGGGCAATTAAACCAATAGATTGGGAACTGTAAGACAAGATTGCCATGAGATTCAATCAACTGTTGTTCTTGCTGAACATCGATGTTCCCATCCGGGTATACCTTATACAATTCGTGAACTGTATATTGGTCTGGGTACTTCTTAAGTTCTTCGGCCAAGCGTTTATTGACAACGGACGTTTCTAAGTTAGGATGAGTTAAGACAACAAGTGTTTTCATCGATTTGACCTCCATAGATTGGTTTGCCTCTTGAGTATAAGATGTAAACTATCCATTTGTAAGTACGCACTTTTAGTTCAGGTACTTACATAAAGGTTAGTGTCAAATTGTCAAAACCGACAACACTTTTGCAGTTGGCTAGATGCTGGCAACCGATCCCCCGTCCACCCAAGATTGCATCCATTGATGAAAGATGCCTGTTCAGAGGTTAGTACCCGTAACAATGGAGATGTCTATAGCGTATACCATGCGCAACATTAAAAAGAGGATCGCGCTTTGCACGTCCTCTCTTCTTCCTTACTCATTCAAATAGGTATTTACCCGATTATCTATCAATTTAGCTACTTCTTCGGCAGATTTTTGACCAGCAAAATACGATTTTGCTTCTTCCCCGACAATCGAGTATAGCTTGTCGTCACCAGACCGATAACCGCTCGCTGCTGCCAGCAGCTGCTTGGCCTTTATGAAATATCCCTCTGTCGCCTTAACAGCTTGGCCCGATTCTAGCTTAAATTCTCCACTGTCCACTTGCTTCTGGTAATAGTTAAGCTCCTGTTCATTCACCGATGCAAGTACGGAAAACCCACCTCTCTCTGGCATAGATTGCGCTTGCTCAGATGCCAAAAAGGATATCATTTTCCAAGCTTCTTCAGAAACATCCGACTTGGATGAAATTGCAAGCTGTTTTGGGGCAGAAAAAGAAACTCCGCTTTTCTGTCCTGCAGCATGCGGCTTATTCAGCAACACAGGTTTTTTATAGAGCGTATGGGGCCAAAAGATAAAGTCAGGAGGAGATACCAGTTTTATCGAACTGAACAACTGTTCTCCGTAACCTGCCTCTTTCGAAGTAGCAACTTGATGATCATACATGCTCTTGATTTGCTCCATAAGAGTAATAAAGCTTGGAGAATCGAAGTTAGCCTTTTGATTGCTGCGATCGATGAACTCGGAAGACTGATCGATGACTATGTCAAGCAGCTGCTCCTCAGGCGGTGTGTTCGCCAATGCATATCGGGAATCGCCTTCATCCCTGCTCTTCATAATCTGCTTCGCTACTTGTTCAAATTGCTGCCATGTCCATTTCTGATCATCTATCTGAACGTTAGCCTTCTCTAGTATATTGCCGTCCCCTAGGAAGGTATGCAGGTGTAAGCTGAGCGGCATCGAATATAGCCCACCATCGATCCCCATCTCATCCACGATATTCGGGTACAAATCGCCCTTTTCCAGCAGCTTCTCTTTTTTGATAAAGTCATTCATATTGAGGATCAGCTTTTTATTGACATATTTCCCGACAGGCAGGTTGGCTACTTCAATGATATCCGCCGCTGCGCCAGATAATAGCTCCGTATTGATTTTTTGCACATACCTATCGTCATCTTGTTCCTCCCATTTCTCATTTTCTTGCTTAAACAATTGAAAACGAACTTCGATGTCTGGATTCTGTTGCTCAAATTTCTTTATTGCAGATGCATACCAGGAATTTGGATTGAACAACGACATCGTTACGATCGTCTTGCCTTCCTTCGTTTTGTTCGTCTTGTCCCCTTCATTCGATGAACCGCATGCCACTGTCATTGTAACGAGCAACAAACTAGTGAAAATGATAATAATCCGCTTTTTCATAGTTAGATCTCTCCTCTATTCATTCATACTTCACAACTATTGAAGCCGTATTCGATTGCCATCTTGCAAAGGCTCGCTGCTGTCTACGATAATTAGTTGTTCATAGACATTTCCTGATGTGATTAACGTTACTTTGTCATTGCTTTCACTAGAGGTAATGGGCACCTTGCGTGCCATAAACACATTTCCAAGCGGCCCCAACTGCTCTTCAACTACATAAATGTACAGTCCTTCTCGCTCACGATGAATCGCTTTATTCGAAATGAGAATTCCCTCTTCATGAGAACGCTTCGTAATATGTACACGACCTTCCTCGCCGCCTTTCAAAGCGGAGTTCACCATTTGGAGACGAACCGTTTTCTGTGCAATGGTTGATTTCGCATTTGTCACAAGATCATCAGCAGCTGCTGATCGCCGTTCATTGTCGACGATATCCATAATCAATGCTTGAAACTCTTGTACCTTGTTCGCTTTATCTTTGTCTCCCTTTATTTCAACCGGCATCTTCTCCCCTATCGATATCGCGAGTAAATTCAACAATTCAGCATCAATCGTAATGTCCAACTGATACCCACGGCTGCTATTGGCTAGAATGATATCCGCCGCCCCAGAAGACACCACGCCTGTTACTGCGTTAATCTTCGTCACAATGCCATCGAACGGAGCTTTGATTTCCTTTTGTTGTTCCAACTTCTTTTTCAATTCGTTAATTTTACGAGTTTGTATCCCCAAATCCAGACGACGTGTTTGTATTTCGCGCGACGCGGCGCGCAGCTTCATGTCATCCCCTTCGGAAGTCGCAGATTGAATGTATTGATCCTGATAGGTTTGCAGCTCAATCTTTTGCTTCTCCAGATGGGCAATCTCATCTTGCAATTCTTGCTCGGCAGAACTGCTGTCATATGTCAGCAGCGTCTGCCCTTTTTGGACGTAGCTTCCTTCTTTCACGTAGATCTTACTAACCCGCCATGGAACCGTATTCGTTAGTTTCACTTCAGACACAGGCCGCAGGATACCACTTGCTTCAAGCTTATAATCAAGGCTCCCAAGTAGCGCTTTCTCAGTAACAACCTTGGGGAGCGTTAACGATTCCAATGTATTGCTGAATAGGGTACAGAACATTAACAGTCCGATAAATAACCCGAACAAGATGACTATCGTTCGTTGACGCTTTTTCTCTGTAGCAGCGACTTGTCCTTCACTCCCCACTTTCAATACTCCCTTCAAACCAATCTATCCCTTGATGCCTGACAACTGGACACCTTCGATAAAGTAAGGTTCCACATATAAGAACAAGAGCACCATGGGGGCCATATACAGCATCGAAGCAGCGAATGCGACTCCCAGCGCCCCTGTATTGATGCTCGATAAATAAACGGAGAGTGGCTGCTTAAGTGCATCGTCCAGGAAAATAAGAGGCTGCTCCACCATGTTCCAATAATCCACAAATAGCAAAATGACAAGGCCCGCTATTCCTGGTTTGATTAAGGGTGCGATAATCGACCAGAAAATTCGGAGGTGACCAGCTCCATCAATCTTAGCCGCCTCGATGTAATCGTACGGAATGTGCATCATGAACTGGCGAAGCATAAATACACCGAAGGCGGCAAATATCCCAGGAAGAATAATCGAGCTAGGATGATTCAGCAATCCAAGTTGATCGGCCATCATATAATTGGGAACAAGCGTAACTTGATAAGGCATTAGCATCGTGAACAGGTAAACAAGAAATAGGAGCTCGCGACCACGAAAACGCAGTTTGGAGAATGCATATGCGGCCAGAGCTGCAACTAAGGTTTGACCAGCGATAATCGGCACCACCATAAATACAGAATTCCAGAACATAGCTATATATTTCGAGTTCTGTATCAATAACATGGAATACTGCTCTATGGACACTAGATCCGGCAGCAGCTTCAAATTCACGAACTGCTGGGCAGAAGCAGATACAGCTGAACCTACATGGCCAATCAATCCATAATTCATTTCAATTTCTTGTTCTGTCATTATTGAATTTGTGAATGTAATCACAATTGGTGACAATATCAATCCGGCAAACACTGCCATAATGGCCGTCATCACGCTTTTTTGTATTCTTCTCATACGTTGATCTCGTTACCTCCTTTCTCATGTCTGATGCTCTATCTGTTGCTTAGTCCAACGAATGTCGAACACGACGCTCTATGAAATACATCCCGAGTACGATGACTAAGATGCAAGCTGCCATTAATGATGCCGCTGCCGTAAGCTTCTGTATGTCCAGGGACACAAACATATTGTTCATATAATGCTGCAGCATATATATGCTGTCATGCGGATAGTCGCCGGCAACTAAGTACGTTTCCCGAAATACCTTGAACGAATTCATGATCGACATGAGGACTACGAAGAACATCGTAGGTGTTAGATACACGAGGGTAATGCTTCTGAATTGACGGAAGCGCCCTGCCCCTTCTATATAGGCCGTCTCATAATAGTCCTTCGGAATCTGCTGCAAGCCTGCCAAGAATAGAATCATGTTATAGCCAATGTTTTTCCATATGTATACACCGATGATTACGTAGCGAGCTGCGTCAGTCTTCATCCAATCCACGCGCTCAAGCATCCAAGTGCCTAACCAAGCGTTAAGAGATCCATTCCAGTCAAAGAGGATCTGCCAAATGAGCACGATAGACGCCGTAGGAACGACGAGCGGCAGTACATAGGCTGTACGCAAAAGGTTTCGGCAATAGATGTTTTTGTTCAACAAAATAGCGATGCCTAGGGAAAGCACTATTAGGATCGGAACGCTTATAACGGTAAAATAAGTCGTATGTAAAAATGCTTTGCGAAAAGAGTCGCTATCGAGCAGTTCGCGATAATTGTCAAGCCCAACAAATTGTCCTTGAACAGCGTTGTTCTGAAATGAATACATGATCCCTTTCACAAAAGGGATGAAATAAAATATCGCAAATCCTAATCCACTAGGTAAAAGAAACATGAAAGCTACAGGTGTATCCTTGCGCAACCATTTTGTCATTTCACATCCCCCACATCATTCCTATCCCATATGATTCATGAAGCATTTGAAGTCAATATCAGATTCTACGTGGTATGCACCATCCACATAAACATGAAAATCCCCACTTTCTCTCAACGTTTCTCCTATCCTGCACTTAGAATAGAACAAACTGTTTAAAGAAAAAGTGGGGTAAAAATAAAATTTTTCTTAAATTAACGTTGTGAAGCTTGAAGAGAATCGTCATTATGAGAAGGAAAGCGCACTTCGAACATCGTTCGTACCGCATCACTCTGAACGGATATCGTTCCATCATGCTGTGAAATGATGTTCTTCGTAATGAATAAGCCTAAGCCTGTGCTATCCCCTTGCTGGGATCGGGCTTGATCAGCGGTATAGAACATGTCAAACAAATGAGGGATATGCTCTGGCTTGATCGGATCCCCATAATTAATGACCTTCACAATCACCTCATTCAACACGATTTGGGCTTGAATATCTACAAACTTCCCATCACTTCCGTAGCGATTCGCGTTAGACAGTAGATTCTCGAATACTCTCG
This sequence comes from Paenibacillus sp. E194, assembly GCF_000935845.1. Lineage (NCBI taxonomy): Bacteria > Bacillati > Bacillota > Bacilli > Caryophanales > Paenibacillaceae > Paenibacillus > Paenibacillus sp. E194. Next base: position 5,954 of record NZ_JMDX01000048.1, on the reverse strand, counting down.
CCAGCATCTTTCCATTTCCGCAAATAAACATGTGTGACGGTATATTCAATCGAACCTGTAAACCATTCTTCTCTAGAACGGGATATAGTTCCTCGGTAACCTGCATGAGAAGCTCACTTACATCCATTCGATGCCTCTCAATGGCCGTTGTACCATAATTCATTCTCGTTACTTCAAATAACTGATCGATGAGTTTCTCCAATCGTTGCGATTTGGTATAAGCGATATCCGTGTAATGGTTGATTTGTTCTTCAGTTAATTTTTTATCTCGAAGAATGAGATCCAGGTACCCAAGGATAGACGTTAGTGGAGTACGCAAATCATGTGCCAAATTCATGACCAATTGATCCTTGCTATTCTCAGCAAAGTCTCCTCTCTCCACCGCCTGCTGCAGCTTAATCTTGGCCAAGTTAATGTCTTTCGCAATAACCCCGAATTCATCATTGGAATCGATATGTACTGGACTTGTGAAATCTCCGTTGGCAAGCTGGTTAATCCCATCGGAAATTATGTTAAAGTACGCTGCATACCGCTTCGTAAACAAGAAGAAAAACAAAACAGCAAGCGGTGTGAAAATAAGTAAAAAGAAATTAACATCCCCTATATCCCTAATGAAATATCGAACGGAGTTTAATGGATGTTCGTACTTCATGGTGTGATAATACATCTGAAGAAGTTTGTATAGTAAGAAAATGATTCCTCCCGATAGAAGGATACTGACACCAAAAGGAACAGCATTTTAGCACGGAAGCTTCGAATGATTTTACCCATTGAACGTGTAACCTACTCCCCAGACTGTTTTGATTAATTTGTTTTTTCGCGGTATCTTCTTTCAACTTTTTGCGAAGTGTACGAATATGCACCATGACCGTATTCGCGTTCTCATAATAAGCTTCGCCCCACACCTGTTGAAAAATATGCTCCGAGCTGAATACCTTCTTCGGGGAGCTCGCGAGCAGGTGCAAGATATCGAATTCTTTCGGTGTAAGCTCAATCGGTTCATCGTACAGTCGAACCGAACGCTGCTCTAGGCTCATAACAAGTCCGCCTGTCTCCAGTACATTGCGAGCTGATTCAGCAGAAGAATTGAACTGCATGCTTCGCCGCAGATGTGCATTCACCCGGGCAACCAACTCCATGGGGTTGAACGGCTTGGTCATATAATCATCCGCTCCTCTAACCAGACCCGTGATTTTATCCAAGTCGCTTGTCTTGGCGCTTACAAATATGATGGGCATATGGTTCTGTTCTCGGATTTGCCGGGTAACTTCATAGCCATCCAGCTTCGGCATCATAATATCGAGTATCGCCAAATCAATGGAATGGCGATGAACAGCATGTACTGCTTCCTCACCATCTGACGCAATGATATAATGATAGCCTTCCTTCTCAAGATGATAAGCGATTAAATCAGCTATTTCCTTCTCGTCCTCTGCAATAAGTATCGTAATTTCTCTCATGCGATCTACTCCTGTGAAATGGTAACATTTCCTCCCATTGTAACAGATCCTCACTACAATTACAGAGCTAAGCAGGCATTGAATAATGATCAACCACCTGCTTAGCTAAGCTGTATTCGCTTCATGTAACGAGTACTGTCCATTTTGTGCGCTGTGACCGGATTTGTCTACCTATGCTTGAACTGCTGAAGCCAAGCTTCGAATCCTAGACTTCCCCTCTTTCTCCATCCATTCCAGAAACGGCATCTGCTTCCTATATTGATGCTTCCATTTTACAGCGGGTTCTGCGGAATGAATGGATTGGCATAGGAAAAACAAACTGATTCGAGACACAGCAGCAGGGAGTAAGTATATCTCAATATCGGACAGCTTCCCATATCCATCCAGAAAACTGGCGTCGAAGGTACTCGCATAATTCGGCAGCAATAAGTAGATTACCCATATCGAATAGGCAATGTCGAAGAGGCGTGTTCCGTTCCGTACAAAATCAAAATCCAGCACACAGCTCACTTCATTGCGAATGTACTTCTGATTCCAGAAATGCCAATCACCGTGGATGATTGTCCGAGGCAGCAACGATGCATCTTTGTCGTATTTATGAAGTACTCGGTTCATGACACGCGATACTTCTGCATGCTCCTTGCTAGGAATTGTCGGCAATTCTCGAAGCCGGTTCAACCGTTCCCTTAAATCGCTGCTCTTATGGTAGAATGACCACTCAGGAAGTGGTCCCGGCGGCTCATCTCCCAGAATATGATGAAATCTCCGAAGCATACTTGCACTCGAATGCACTTGCTGCTCCCGGCACAAGAACGATCTACCTTGTACAAATGGCGTAACTTGAACCCGCTTCCCATCAAGCTCTACAAAGCTCATACCCTTCTCATCCTGTACAGGAAGAGGTACAGGAATTCCTTCATTCTCTAGCTTCGCAAGCAGCTTTGAGACATATTGAAGGTGAGATTCACTTACGGATGAGCTAATAAAGCGTACAACGAATTCACCATTTGTTGTCGTTATTTTCAGATTAATATTATATGAGCCTTTTAACCTATCTCCTATGCCTACCAATTCCCCTAAGGAGAAATGTTGACAAACGAAATCGATGGCTGCTGCTGTTCGCAGCGATTCGTCTGTGATCATATCGAGTGATGCATCCATACTCACATCTCCTTCTTCTTGCTTAACACTAAGCAAGTAGACTCTGCTATTCACTATATTCGAAACTACTTCAGTTTTGGCATTACAATGGTGGAATAAGCAGAGCAATTTCCAAAATATACGATTGTACCTTTCACTTTTGTTCCTATGACATATGAATAATACTATACGCTAATCCCCTTATAAAGGGCGTGAACCAATGCAGAGAAAAAAACGGACACCGAATGTAACAAAGAATCAAAGAAAGCGCGAAAATCCTAGACGCAATAAGATTATCAATACCATACGACACTCTACTTCGGTTACCCTTTCAGAACCTGCTGCCCCCTTATATCGCCCCCCTCCTGTACAATGGCCGCCGCGTATATTAATGATTATCGATCAATTCAATATTGGAGGTACCGAGACTTACACACTCTCATTGACGCGAGAGCTTATTCGGAGCGGGGCAGTCGTAGCGGTAGCAGGCAAGCGAGGCAAGATAATGGATTCCTTCATTGGTCTCGGCTGTCCGTACTATGAGGTTGATTTCGTGCTTGATAATTATGAGCCTGATGTCCAAAATGCAAAGCTGCATCTCGATGTATTAAAGATGATTATTTGCACGGAACGCATCCAAATTATACATGCGCATCAATACCCTTCTGGAGAGCTTGCTAAGCGCGCAGCTGAAGAGATGAACATCCCCTTTGTCTTTACCGTTCATGGCTGTTATTATGATGCGTCGCACATGCAGAAGTTGAAGCCAAATGCCACTTTTGTAAGTGTCAGCCCAGCGATCGAGCACTCACTGAACATGGATGGCATTACGTCCCATCTTATCCCGAATGGACTCGATGCAGTGGAATTCAGCAGCTATCCCGAAGCCTATCAGAAGTATTTGCGAAGCAAACTGGGCATTCCGGATGATTCCTTCGTGGTCATGTATGTAGGCCGTCTAACATGGGAGAAGGCTGATATATGCAAAGACGTCATCCAAGCGACATCTGCCCTTCGCAAAAAATCAGGAAGCTCTATCGTTCTTCTGATTGTAGGCGGCGGGATCCATCAAGAACAAGTCGAGAAGCTCGTCAAAAAGGAACGTCATCAAGCTGGGGATTCCTTCATCATCTATCCGGGAGAAATGCTGAATATGAGGGCTTGTTACGCCATAAGCGATTGTGTGATCGGTACGGGGCGCATCGCATTAGAAGCAATGGCCTGCCAACGTCCTCTTATTTGTTCGGGGAGTAAAGGTTATCTTGGGGTTGTAGATGCAAGTTGTTATGAACAAGCGTGGAACTCTTGGTTCGGGGATCACCATGCTGCCAATTCCGTACCGAAGGGACTATTGACGGCACATATTGAACGAATCTGGAATATGGACTTTGAAGAAAAGAACGCGATGGTTCAGTCCGGACGATCGTTCGTCATGCAAAGATTCCATGTCGCACAAATCACAAGTAAAATGCTGAATGTGTATCGTCAATTACTATTTCCCAAGCGTGACTAAATCGATGTGGAGGGAATGCCGTTGGTTCAATTTCATATAGAACCGTGGGAACATCTTATTGATACCGTACCACCCGGCACGATTCTGGAACAATATGTGCCTCCCGAGGTTGAAGAAGCAGCACGTTATGTGATAACGAAATATGATATGCAAGTGACCAGCATGGTGCTGATTACCTCTAAACCTGACAAGGGCGGTGCGATCTGGCGAATTGAAACGAATCATGGGCCACGCAGCCTTAAAGTCCTTCATCGTACTCCTGCTCGCAGTCTGTACAGCATCGGTGCACAGCAATATCTGGTTGATCAAGGTGCTCGCGTGCCTGCCCTCATCCAGACGATTGAGAACGACATCTATGTTGAGACTGGTGGAAAGCTGTGGATTGTAACGGACTGGATTGAGCCCATGCAGCCTGTGTCGAAGGTTGACTTAGAGGGAGCGGCTCTGCTCTGCTACGGTCTCGGTGAATTCCATAAGTTCTCGAAAGGATACATTCCTCCTTCAGGTGCGGGCAAGTCCTCAAGACTATACACTTGGCCAGCATATTATGAGAAGATCATCGCCAAAATTGGCTGGTTCCGTGACATTGCCGCCGTTTATACCGAATTTCCTGTCAGTCAGAAACTGCTCGAAGTCGTAGATAGTTTCGAAACTCAGGCCAAAGAGACATTAGATCGTTTGCTGAATGTATCGAAATACTTCAAAATGGTGGCAATGGGAGAACCCTATTGGGGATTAGTGCATCAAGACTACGGATGGTCTAATGGCCAAATGGGCCCAGGTGGAATATGGGTTATTGACTTGGATGGAGTCGCGTACGACCTTCCTTTTCGTGATTTACGCAAACTGATTACAAGTACGATGGATGATATGGGCTATTGGGATACAACCTGGATTCGCGGAATGATAGGCGCTTATCATCAAGCGAACCCAATGGATAGAGAAACGTTCGAGCTGCTCTGCTTGGATATGGCGTTCCCGAACGAATTCTATAAGCATGTCAAAGAAATCGTATTTGACCCAACCACCTTCATGAGTATGGAATTGGAAGGTATCCTGCAACGTGTACTTGCTACAGAAAGCACCAAATGGCAGGCCCTAAACGAGCTTGCTGGCGACATCGAAAATTATGAACCCGGAGATTATTCGCAAGTTCCCGAATCATCAATGTGGCAGTTTACCATGCCTGGTATCGAATATCCTAACGGTGAACTTGTATTCGACAAGCTTCCTTCGCTGCCCGAACAACCATCTGATCCTGCTCTACAGCCAGACGGAGAACTTGCATCTGATGCAATATCTACTCTACTACCTAATGCCGTTGATCAATTCGAGAATGAAGCATCAAGTCTTTTACCAGTTAAAGAAATTGACGCAACTGTCCCTCAAGATGCCCCTGCACAACAGCTACACGCCGAGGAGACAGCCGTTGCCGCTTCCACTAATGAAGCGCCTCTACTCTTCCCTACCCTCATTCGTACGCCTGGAGCGATTTATGCTAGCCGCCGCAGAACTATTCGCCGCAAGCGTAGAAGAACACGCCGTCACCGCTCAAGAAGAGTGCTTACGCGAAGACGTCTTGCTATTCGCCGCAAGCGCCGCCAAAAATCTTACATCCTGCGCCGAATCAAGAAAACAAAGTTGTCCCGCACATTCGCAGGTCGGAAGAAGCGGATCTCCCGTTCAGCAGCGATACGCAAATCTAGAAAAAAATCACGTTCCGGTAAAAACGGGATAAGACAGGAGGAAGCATACGGCATGAACATCTTAATGATCTGTACGGAGAAGCTTCCTGTCCCGAATATTAGGGGCGGCGCCATTCAGACCTATATCGGAGGAGT
>NZ_JMDX01000047.1:0-32483 GCF_000935845.1 Paenibacillus sp. E194 | reverse complement strand
GACGAATCGAACAGGAGGTATTTGCAAGGCACGACCATCGAAGAAGTTGCAGCATCGATCAGCACAAGCTTGAAGAAGCAAGCACTTGCCGGGAAAATGGACGGTACGCTCGTGGATGTCGACACTGCGATCGAGCATGACAGCCTCGTCGAGATTGTCACAGCAGACAGCAAGGATGGTCTTTCCATCATTCGCCACAGTACAGCACATGTAATGGCGCAAGCCATTCAACGCATATATGGAGCCGATGCAGTTAAGCTCGGGATTGGTCCGGTCATTGAGGATGGTTTTTATTACGATATTGATATTGAAAAGCCATTGTCGACTGAAGATCTTGCGGCCATTGGACAAGAGATGTCTCGCATCATTCAGGAAAATCTGCCGATTCAACGCGAGGTAGTCAGCCGAGAAGAAGCGATTCGCCTATTTACAGAATTGAAGGAGCCGTTGAAGCTGGAGCTAATTCACAACCTGCCAGACGATGCGGTCATCAGCATTTACAAGCAGGGGGAATTCGTTGACCTGTGCCGCGGACCTCATGTTCCATCGACTGGGCGCATTAAGGCATTCAAGCTGATGAAGGTATCCGGCGCGTATTGGCGAGGGGATTCGAACAACAAAATGCTGCAGCGTGTATATGGAACGGCCTTTGCGAAGAAGGATCAGCTGGAAGAATATTTGCATATGCTTGATGAAGCGAAGAAGCGCGATCATCGCAAGCTTGGAACGGAGCTTGGGCTGTTCATGTTCTCCGAGGAAGCGCCTGGTATGCCTTTCTACTTGCCGAACGGGATGACGATTCGCACAGAGCTTGAGGATTTCGCGCGCGGACTTCAGCGAAGACGCGGCTATGACGAGGTGCGCACACCGCTTATGATGAACAACCGCTTATGGGAGCAGTCAGGGCACTGGGATCATTACAAGGACAATATGTACTTCACCAAGGTCGACGATACAACATTCGCTCTGAAGCCGATGAACTGCCCGGGGCATATGCTCATTTACAAAAATGGGCAGCACTCCTATCGTGAGCTTCCGATTCGCCTTGGCGAGTTCGGCCAAGTGCATCGGCATGAAATGTCCGGCGCCTTGAACGGTATGCTTCGGGTTCGTACGTTCTGTCAGGATGATGCCCATCTGTTCGTCCGTCCGGATCAGATCGAAGAGGAGATCGGCAAGATTATGGCCTTAATCGATCACATCTATAACGTGTTCGGCTTCGAGTATAAGATCGAGTTATCTACTCGGCCGGAGGATTCGATGGGCTCAGAGGAGCTGTGGAATGAGGCGGAGCAGGCATTGCAGCACGTATTGGATAAGCGCGGCGTCGAATATCGTGTTAATGAAGGGGACGGTGCCTTCTATGGGCCGAAGATCGACTTTCACATCTTGGATGCACTCAAGCGAAGCTGGCAGTGCGGCACGATTCAGCTGGACTTCCAGATGCCGGAGAAATTCGACCTGTCCTATATCGGAGAGGATAGCCTGAAGCATCGGCCTGTTGTTATTCACCGTGCGGTGTATGGGTCGATTGATCGGTTCATCGGCATATTGACAGAGCATTATGCAGGAGCATTCCCGACATGGCTTGCGCCCGTTCAGGTGGCGGTATTGCCTGTATCGGATCTTTTCGCCGACTACGCATATGAAGTGAAGGAGTCGCTGGAACAGGCGGGCATTCGGGTGCAAGTGGATGCGCGCAATGAGCGTCTAGGCTTCAAAATACGCGAAGCGCAGCAGAGCAAAGTTCCTTACATGCTCATTGTAGGAGAGCAGGAGCAGGCGAGCGGAAGCGTGTCCGTTCGCAAGCGGGGCGAGGGGGATCTGGGAATGCAGCCAATTCAACAACTTGCTGAACTGATTGAAAAGGAAATAATAGCCAAGGTGTAGAATACAATCTCATGAATTCGCATTTGAAAGCGAAGGAGATGAGTAGGCATGAATAATACAGGCTTGCGAACCTATACACAATTGGATGCTGACCAGCTTGAAGCACTGCACAGGTTGGAAGACATTTGCAATGAACACGATCAAATCATTTTGAAGTTGAACTGGGATTCACTACGTGCACGCACGGGTGATGTCGCTAACGACTATGTGTATGTTGTAGATGGTGAGATTGTTGGATTTCTCGGTATCTATCAGTTCTGTGCATCGGAGGTAGAGATAAGCGGGATGGTGCATCCCGACTATCGGCGTCAAGGCATATTCAGTCAGCTTGTTAAGGAAGCTCAGCAGGAGTGTGGGAGGCGCCAGGTGGAGAAACTCATCTTCATTTGCGCTCGACCTTCTTTATCCGGCAAGGAATATTTGGAGAGCATCGGTTCGAAGTGCAGCTTCTCCGAATATTGGATGACACTTACTGGAGAGCATGTGAAAGATGCCGATCATCACCCTGCAAAAATAGAATTACGTCAGGCAGAGGCCAGCGATGTGGATCTTCTCACACAATTGAACATGGATGGATTCGATATGAATGAAGAAGATGCAAGAGGGTATGTAGAGACGGCGATGCTCTCGCAGCAGGATTATATTTTTATTGCTGACTGCCAGCAGGAGAATGGAGATTGGCTGCCTATCGGGAAGATTCATGCTATGCGAGAAGAAGGCAGTGCATTTCTATTCGGCTTCAGTGTTCAACCTGAGCACAGAGGCAGAGGATACGGACGCTGGATTCTTCGCAGTATTATTGAGCGCATGAAGGAGCAGCAGCCAACTGCCAAGATTGAATTAGAAGTTGCAGTTGAGAATGAGCGGGCACTAGGGTTATACACGTCATGTGGGTTCCACGTGCGGAATATAAATGACTATTACGTACTAGAGCTAGCGTCGGATAGAGTGGAACAAGCTGCTTCCGACAATATTGTGGTCTAATAGTCGCTGGAACCGAAGCGTAATGAAGCATTAGATAGGCTAGAGCGAAGAGATTCGTTAATTTGCATAAGCAGTGCAGCACAAAGTTTGAAGTGCTGTACTGCTTTTTTGTTGTCTAAAGGAAAGGTTTGGATATAAAGGACTCTGCTTACCTTAATTACTTAAGAAACTCGTAAGAATGGAGTAAGAAAAAAGAGAACTCCAGGCTGTACGATGAAAGTAAGTTAAGCAGATCACGATTTTCATACAGGAAGGATTTGATTGTACATGATCTCCACCTTGGGCAACAAAATGCTGCAATCACTGTGGATGACGTGGGAGGCTGTATTTGAATTGATCACGCCTCTTCGAAGTGTATATCAGTCACAGTTCGGAATATGTAAGGTTGTCGTACGGACGCATCGAGGCACCTCCATTCTCTGTGAGGATGGAACCTATATTCATAAAGGCGACTATGTATGCGAGATTCACCTTGATAATCGGGAAGTGCTGGAGCTGTCTCGCTCCGTTGGTGCGGATCGGGCTGCACTTGTTACGGCGCGCAGGCTGCGTGATGCATTGAAGCAGGTCGGCCATGCTGTGAATACGAATCCGGAATTGGCTAAGGTGAAGGCGCTGACTGGGATAACACTGCTTCATCGCGGCATCACTTATGGATTAGGCTTCGAGCTGCACCCTCTGGAGACGAAGTGGATGCAGCGAGTATCTACCATATATCTGCGTTTGCTGCTCCGCATGCTGAATCCGGAGGGCGCCAAGCGCTTGAAGCAGCAGCGATCGAAGCTAGTGCCGAAGATGCTGATAATGTCTCGTGCCACGTTAATGGATCGATATGTGAATAGGGTGAAGGAGTAGGAGAGATAACATGGACAATATTATCGCAGGAATATTAATTGTACTGATCGCTATTTATATGGGGCTTCCTTTCTTATTGACCCGAATCTGCGGATGGGGCGTATTTCGCAAGGCGAGACGTAAGCGGGCACATCGTCATGTCGCGTTTACGTTCGATGATGGACCAGACCCGGATTATACGCCTGAACTGCTTGATTTATTGCGCGAGCGGGGCGCGAAGGCCACCTTTTTTGTTCTGGGCAGCAAGGCAGAGAAGGTATCCCGAGCTTGTGAAACGCATGCATGAAGAAGGCCATCAGATTGGCATCCACAATTATACGCATATGCCGAATTGGGTCATGACGCCTCGGAACATCAGGCGCGAGCATGTAGATCGTTCTGCGGACATCATTGAACGCATTACAGGGGAGCGGCCAACCTTCTATCGTCCTCCATGGGGAATATTGAATATGGGGGATCTGTTCCTGCTGCGCAAATCGTATCGGCTCGTGTTATGGTCAATTATTGCGCGAGATTGGAAGCTAGATACGGGAGAACGCAACTTGCGCAAACTGTTGTCAGAACGAATCGAGCCCGGATCCGTAATTGTACTGCATGATAGCGGAGACACGTTCGGTGCAGATAGAGAGGCCCCGAAGCAGATGATAACGGTGTTGCGAGACGTCCTGTCCGAAACGCATCGGCGCGGATTGAAATGTGTGCGTACAGATGAGTTGCTGAAGCTGGAGCATGCGGTGTAGAGGGGATAGGGAAGAGAGGAATGTAAGGCAAGTACGGAATAAGGAAGAACCGTCACTAGATTTTGTAAATGAGAAAAGGGTAAGCCTCTTTAAGATTTATTTGCGAAGCAGGTTGGCAACGAGTAGCAGCAACACAGAAAGAATCCGCTTATCCAGCGGATTCTTCGTGTTTATCACATAAATTGCTAGTAAATATGTTCAGTTTCGTTTCGTGGTAAGCACATGCTGAGAGGGCGCGACACTTAGGCAAAGTTCCACGTAATCGAGTCAGTTATACGGGAAACGAGCATTTTAGCAGCTTGATATCTATCTTCCGCATGGGTAATGGCAGAGATGACCGCGATCCCGTCTGCACCAGCTCGAATTACATGTGGCGCACGCTCTGCCGTAATGCCGCCAATGCCTACGATCGGCAGTGATGTTATCTCTGTTAGCCGTTGAATGATTGCAGTGCCTTGTGGCTCTAGAGCATCCTCTTTGGAAGCAGTCGAATAAATCGGCCCAACGCCGAGATAATCGGCGCCTTGTTCCTCAGCCAGTAGAGCCTCAGCTGCCGAATGAACGGACACGCCGAGTATTTTATTGCCGATGCGATCCCTGACTTGCGCCGCTTGCTCGTCGTTCTGGCCGACATGAACCCCGTCCGCATTCAAGGCAAGCGCTAGCTCTACATCATCGTTCACGAGGAAGGGGATGCCGTGTCTTCTGCACACCGACTGAATGCGCATAGCGAGTTCTTTCTTAGCTGGTGTCTTCAGCGCGTTTGCGCCCTTTTCCCGAAACTGTACTATCGTTACTCCTCCGCGAACGGCATCCTCGACAACCGCTGCAGGGTCACCCTCGCAATTGCCGCTGCCGAGCACGAGGTACAACCGCAAATAGGAACGCATGCGGGTATCTTCAATGCGACTATCTATACTTATCATCTGACCACCTCTTGCATCTGCCGCTGCCGATATGCCCAATGGTTGGTTGGGCCGTTGCCGCCGCCGAGCCCGAGCGTCTCCTCAATTGCATCTTGAATATAATGCCGAGCAGTACGAACTGCGTCGCTGGGAGCAGCGCCCTTCGCGAGCTCTGCCGCAATTGCTGCCGAGTAGGTGCAGCCCGTGCCGTGAGTATGATTCGTTGTGATTCTGCGGTGTTCCAGCAGTGTGAAGCGAGTTCCGTCATAGAACAGGTCAATAGCAAGCTCGGTCGTCATGTCGTGGCCGCCCTTGACGACGACCATTTTGGCACCGTAATCGGCAATTCTCATCGCGGCATCGCGCCGATCTTGCAAGGATACAATCTTCATACCCGCAAGCGCTTCTGCCTCTGGGATGTTCGGCGTGACAATCAGCGCAAGCGGCAGCAGGCGATTCTTCATGGCCTCTATGGCATCTTGCTGCAGCAGCTCTGCGCCTCCCTTGGCTATCATGACCGGGTCGACGACAACGTTGTTCAAACCGAATGCTTCTAGGCGACTCGCTACTGTCTCAATAATGTCTGCGCTGAACAGCATGCCTGTTTTGACAGCATCGACCCCGATATCTTCTACGACGGCATTCATCTGTTCCGCAACGGCTTCAGGCGGCAGCGGGTATACGCCATGAACGCCGCGCGTGTTCTGTACGGTCACAGCCGTAATCGCTGACATCCCGAATACATTCAGCTCTTGGAATGTCTTAATGTCAGCTTGAATGCCGGCGCCGCCGCCACTATCGGAACCAGCAATCGTCAATGCTCGTGCGACCGTCATAGCCATACCTTCCTTCTAACGGCAGCTTGACGAGGGATGATCATTGATGCTGCCGTATCGAATTGGTCGATCTCAGCCAAGGCATCAAGAAATGCAGTTTGGAAGCTGCCAGGACCTCGGTGGCCCGCTGTTCGATAGGCATGGGCGGCTGCGCCCCCATAATAAGACATCGCTGCGGCTCCTGCCAGCAATAAATCAGATTCTACCGCAGCAAATGCGCCGATGACCGATGTCAGCAGGCACCCGCTTCCTGTAATGTTCGTCAACATCGGATGACCGCCATTAATGATATAGCCGGTTGTGCCGTCTGTAATAACATCCTCTTTTCCTGAAATAGCAACGATGGTGCCGAAACGGTCAGCTGCCCGTGCAGCAAGATCGAACAACTCCTCAGGGGAACGAAGGGAGCTTTCAGACTCCATGCAATCCACGCCTTTAATCTCGCCAGCTTCACCCATCAACTGAGCAATTTCCGCGGCATTGCCGCGCACGATCGAGACGCGCAATTCCTTTAGCATCTTCACGGATACCTTCGTCCGGTACGGCGTTGCGCCTGCGCCTACTGGATCGAGAATAACCGGAATGCCATGCACATTCGCCGACCGCCCTGCGATTAGCATAGCTTCTATCATGTCTGTATCGAGCGTGCCAAGGTTCAATACGAGCGCATCTGCTGCCTTGGCCATGTCCGCTACCTCTTCCTTGGCTGAAGCCATCACAGGGGAGGCGCCAATGGCTAGCAGACCGTTAGCGGTAAAGTTGGCGACGACGATATTCGTCATATTGTGGATGAGGGGGCGCCGTTCCTTAATACGCTTTGGGAAGAGAGGCATATCATTCATCCTTGTTTCACCTCTGTCTTCTCCGTCAAGCCTACTGGCCAGTCTTCTACCTTATAAGCCATGTCCCAGAATAGATATTCCAACTGGCAGCTAGTCAGAAAATGCTTCTTCAGCTGCTGCTTGCGTGCTTGCGACAGCGATTCTGCCCATTCATCCAGCATTCGGCGCATTTTGTCCGTAACGCCGCCGCCGAGGTCTCCGTAGAAATGAATCCACTCATAGAACGGATGGGTCTCATCTGGATTCACTTCTTTTAGCAAACATTGTCCGATCTCCGTATAAGTCCATGGACATGGCAGCAAAGCCGCAATAATATCTTCCAGGGTTCCTTCATGGGCCACGGTAAGCATATGGGACACATAATGGCTCGCAGAAGGGGCGAGTGGGTAGCCTTGCAGTTCTTCGAACGTTACGCCTGCCACGTTACAAAAATTATGATGGGGGTGTGTCTCGCTATTCAGTACGAATGAGATTTGCTCGTTGAAAAGAGCCATTGTCTCTCGGTTGTCGCATTTGGAAATCGCAATGCCGTAAATCCGAATAAAGGCATTCAAATATTCAAAATCCTGCTTTACGTAGTGAATCAACTGTTCTTTCTTGACAGTACCCTCAGCAATACCCCGAACGAACGGATGCTCCATAATGGCATCGTATATCGGCTCCGCTTCATTTCTCAGTTCCTCCGTAAATGTAAGCATGAACAGCACCTCCGCATGATTAAGATAGGGGATGAATGCATGCTGAAATCTGGTCAAGGAGCACTTCGCGGCAGCCAAAAAAAGCCGCCCCGAAATGGAGCGGCTTCATCATGTCCATACAAAAAGACCATGAACCGGCCGGCTCCACTTCCCTCCGCCGGTATTACCCGGATCAGGTTCTAAGGGTCCAAGAATTCTTGTCTCAGCCGCCTATGCGGCTCCCCTAGTGGATTTCACGTCATATTCATCTTACGAACTACTTTAGCATTGATGGAGATAATTGTAAAACGTTAGTTTTCTGAACCATTCGGTCAAAACGATAACTTGTTAGTGATTCGAGCGAAGTTTCTAATTGCAATTGACGCTGCGACAATTGATACAATAACCTCATAAGGCGCCTTATGATACGTCAAGTGACAGAGGTTGATGATAGTGATGAGCAACATGATAGGAATCGACAAGTTATCGCAGGAAATCGGTGTGACGAGCCGTACCCTGCGCCACTGGGAGTCGCAGGGGCTGTTTGTGAGTCAGCGCGATTCCAGTTCTGGCTGGAGGATGTATGATGAACAGACCGTGCTTGCAATCCGTATAACTGCATGGTTAAGAGGGTTCGATATTGGGATTAAAGAGATTAAAGTGGTGCTGGCGGATATGACGTTCCGAACCGCACATCAGGTAATGACTCAGTATGCAAACGAGATGAATGATCACAAAAATGAGTGCATTTCGAAGGAAATAACATTGAAGAAATGGTTGGAGCAGTCGCACAAGTACCTCAATGAACCGATTACGGCTCAATTGCTGTTGCAATTAAGTCATGTACCCTCCCTACATTCAAATATGAAACATGAGGTGACAATGCCGATGAGCAATCAGTGGAATTATTATCCATCATCAATCAAATTCGTAACCCTTCCACCAATGAGAATGGCCAGCCATGTTGTCGTAAGCGCATCTCCAGAGGAAGAAGCGATCGAATCATTAGCAGACTGGCTCGTGCAAGCTGAGCTGCAAGGAACGGCACGGCTATTTGGAAAAAATGAAGAACCACTCCCTGAGTTTGAATCGAACGTTTACGATTACGGTTATGGTGTATATGCTTCAATCCCAGAGAATATCGACATACCTAGTGATTTTACGGAGGCTAGGTTTTCCGGCGGGGTATATGCCATGATGGAGAGTACGGATGATATTACGGGATCGTGGCAATTATTGATGGAGAAATTGAACGAGCATCCTGACTACGAGCCTGATTCGGAGGCAAGATTCTGCTTGGAGGAGCACATACGAAATGACAACCCAGCAGGAAGCAGCAACGCTTATTGGCTGCAGTTATTCGAGCCAGTTCGAAAGAGAATAAAATAATATACATGAATCCCCGGTACAAGCATAGCGCCGGGGATTGTGTATTTCAAGGGGGATAGGAGAGAGGGCTGCTCGCTTTGCGTTTTCTTTATTAAGAAGTGGAAGTTGCGAGCGGTCGCATGATGCGTTTGCGTTGATGGAATGTGGCAATTTCGGCTAGACCGTGCTGCTGAAGCATAAGGGAATTGTTCGCCACGTATTTGCCGACGTCGTCTGGAAAGTGAGAATCCGATGACAGGGTAAAGGGGACATCATGTCGAAGCAGAACATCGATAAAGGAGGAACTCGGACACATCTCCTTGACCGGGTAGCGGTAGAACAGTCCTGCATTTACCTCTGTAGCTGTATTTGTCCGTTTCAATGCTTGTGCGATTCGCTCGTAGTACGGGAGAAGCAACTCTTCAGATGGGCGATAATTAAATACTTTTAAATTGTCCAAATGGGCGGCAATATCGAACAGACCGCTGTTAATCATTCGTTCGACATCATCGAAAAAGCATCCGTACAGTTCACACAGATCAACCTGCTCGAAGCGGAACTGAGTCTCGGGATTATCGAATCCCCATCCATCCACATAGTGAATCGACCCGATCACGTAGTCCCAATCCGCCATTGCAATGAATGATTCCAAGTCCTTCTCTCCACCTGCAAAATAATCCGCCTCTAATCCAATACGTAGCTCGACTCCCTGCTCGGCCCATCTGGGCTTTGCTGCCTGAATGGCAGCCGCGAAATCCTCTATCCGCTCGTTGCATACTTGATGCAGCCATGTATGCTGAAGGCGGCCTAGCGGGGAGTCTCCGCTATCGAGGTGACGTTCGAAGTAGGGGAGCGTCTCTCGAAACCGATAGAGATGATCTACGATTCCGACCTCCCGCAGTCCTTTGCGCAGCGCTTCTTGCAAATAGAGATCGAGCCATGATTCGTCATAAGCTCCTCGCTGCAGTCTTGTATGCATACGCGCATAACTCGCTTCGAGCCATGCACGGGAATGGCGTGGTTCAGCAATTGTATGGAAGTGATCGAATGCTTGATTCGTACGATCAAGCCAGCGGAACGAATAAGGGCCTTCCTCCAAATGCATATGGTAGTCTACATAATACAGCATAATGATCGCATCCCATCCTATGTCATAGTGGCTCATTCGTGATGTATAAAGTGATGTGTTATTTCGACATATAACTTAGCTGTGTTCTTATGGCTCGCGAGCGGGCGTAATCCAACCTACTTGCAATCCGCTGCGCTTCCATTTATCCGGCATAGGTGCATCGCATATGATGGCGGTGACCTTGCTCATGTCACAGATGCGGCACAGCTGTGTCTCCCCGAGCTTGGTACAATCTCCAAGCACATATACCTGCTCGGATTGCTCAATCATTAAGGTGGAGCAGATCGATTCTTCCATGTCGTAATCACTGATTCCCGCTGGTGTCATTCCTGCGCAGGAGATGAATGCCTTATTGAAGTGGAAACGTGTAAGCAGTTCACAGGTTAAGGCGCCTGCAATCGACTTCTGCTCTGGATGCGTAACTCCCCCGAGTACGATGACTTTGCCGTCAAATCGTTTGGCTTCCAGCCGTTCCACGAGCAGTTCGGCAGCAGGAATAGAATTCGTCACGATCGTAACGCCGACGACACCGCGTATGGCGCGAATAAGCTCAACAGTCGTCGTACCTACATCAACCACGATTGTATCTCCGTCTTGAATGAGCGCGGCCGCAGCTTCCCCGATTGCTTTCTTTGCCGACTGCTCGATGCTTCGTTTTTTATCAAAATGCGGTTCTATCTTCACATGCGAATACGCAACCGCGCCTCCGTACACGCGCTTAAGCATCTGCTTCGCTTCCAGCTCATCGAGATCCCTGCGAATGGTCTCGGGCGTAACCGTCAATACGCTGGCGAGGGAAGCAACTTGAATTTTGCCATGTCGATTCAGCTGTTCTAAAATATGCTGTCTACGTTCTTCAGGCAGTAGCATCATGAAGCGGAATCACGTCCTTCGGATGGAGGTATACCGTCGTGGTAGAGCCGATGCTCACCCAATCGGAATTGCGATGAATCTGATCGACGACGACATGCTGACCCTGAACCGTTAGTTCCATACGCGTAATGTTGCCAAGCATGGTCACATTGCGTACCGTTCCTGTTACGGCCATGCCGCCAACGAGCGGCTGTTCGCAGAACGTCTCTGGTCGAATGGCATACAGCTTGCTGCCTGCAAGCGTGTAGTCTGGTACGATTTGCCCCAAGGCTTCGGCATTCCATACGTTATAGCTGCCAATGAATTTGGCGACGAACTCGCTGTTAGGCTGCGTATAAATCTCCTGTGGAGAACCATGCTGCGCGATATTGCCTGCATTCATGATGTATATGTGATCACTGACGGCCATCGCTTCTTCTTGGTCATGCGTAACAAGTACTGTTGTCATGTTCAATTCACGTTGAATGGAGCGCAGCTGCTGCTGCAGGTTTTTACGAATTTGCGCGTCAAGCGCACTAAGCGGTTCGTCCAGCAGCAATACCTTTGGTTTCGTAACAAGCGAGCGGGCGAGTGCGACACGCTGCTGTTGCCCACCAGAGAGCTCACGCGGGAAAGACTCCTCCTTGCCTTGAAGCCCGGTGAGTTCAATCATTTCGCCAACTGCACGGCGAATCGCATCACGCGGCATCTTCTTCATCGTCAAGCCGAAGGCAATATTGTCGGCCACCGTCATGTTCGGGAACAGTGCATAGGATTGGAACACCATGCCGATCTCCCGATCCTTTGGTTCGACAGCCGTCACGTCCTTGCCATCAATGTGAATCGTTCCGCCGTCGAGCGGAGTCAGTCCGGACAGGATGCGAAGCAATGTGCTTTTGCCACAGCCGCTTGGGCCGAGGAGTGTCACCAGTTCGCCTTTTTGAATATGAAGATCAATACTGTTCAGCACCTTTTGTTTATGGAACGTCTTGGTCACTTGATTCATCTGTACGTAGCTCATTTAAGAAGCCTCCCTGCTCATTGTTGCTTGGGTAGTCGGAATGCTGTTGCTCACGATGTCTTCTTCTGGCTCTGCAACTGACTTGGAAGTGCGGCCTGTCAGCTTCACGATCCACGCGCTCAATATGGCCATCAGAATGAAGTAGGTTACAGTAATGGCGCTCGCGATATGGCCGCTCTTATTCAGCTGTGCATACAGGAAGAGCTGCATGGTCTCGAAGCGTCCTCCGACAAGAATATTAATGAGCACGAACTCTCCGAATAAAATCGAGAAGGAGAGGAGTGCGGATACAAGAATGCCCGGCATAATGTTCGGAACAATCACGTGCAGAAATGCTTTCATGCGGTTGGCTCCCAGCAGCTCAGCAGCTTCCATCAATGATCCTGCCTGAACAGCGCGCAAGCTGTTGCGCGTCCCTTGGTACATGAACGGCAGCATGCCAATGACATAGGCACCGAAGACGATAATAATCATGGAGAAGCCTTTGCCAGAGTAGGCGCGAATCAAGCCGACAGCCATAATAACGCCAGGTACGGCATAGGTAAGCATGACGAGCGTCTGAACCCAGCGCTCCAGCTTCGGTGCATACAGGGAAATCGCGAACGTAGCTGGCACGATGACGATGACTGCTGTTACGGTAGCGATGCTGCTGAGGAGTAGGGAACGGCCGAATGCCTGCATGAAGCGGGTATCCTGGAAAAGCTCGCCGAACCATTTCAATGTTAAGCCTTCGGGTAGAATTGTTTGATTCCAAGATGTCGCCAAGGAATAGAGCATGGTAGCGATGACCGGAATGAACAAATAGAGCAATACCGCTGCAAAGGCTAGCGTTGGCAGAGAATGAGTCAATCGTTTCATAGCAGATCCCTCCGAACTTTGCGCGTCAGCCATTCATTGACGAGCATGGCTGCAAGCAGCGTCAAGCCGAGCAGTACGCCCAAGGCGCTGCCGAGCTCGGGACGAGCGAAGATGTCTCCCGAGACGAGTGCGCCGATACGTACAGGTACAAGGTTATAGTTGCTTCCTGTCAGGGCATAAGCTGATGCATACGCACCCATGGCATTCGCGAACAAGATACTGAATGTGCCCGCGATACCTGGAAGCAGTACAGGCAGACCGATACGCTTCCAAAATTGAAACGGTGATGCCCCCAGCAGGGAAGCGGCTTCCTTCCAGTTGTCTTGAATCGCATGGTACATCGGGTAGAGCAGCATAATGGCCAGCGGAAGCTGGAAATACACATAAATAACGGTCAATCCCGACCATGAATACAGATTGAATGATGCCGTCATGTCAATGCCGAATTGGCGGAACAGCAGCGTGAACAGTCCGCTGTTGCCAAGCAGGACAATGAAGGCGAAGGCGAGCGGGATGCCTGCGAAATTTGATGTCAGGTTCGTAATGACAAGCAGCCGCTCTTGTACGCGCTTCGGAAAACGGGTAAGGGCATACGTTGCAAATACGGCGGCAATGATGCCGATAAGGCTGGACAGCAAGGAGATGAGAATGCTGTTCTCAAATGCCTTCCAGTAATAGGGGTTCGTAAAAATTTCTTTGTATTGATTGAATGTAAATGCCCCGCCGCCATCCTCTTGAAAGCTTCCCGAAATCATCGTGAAGAGCGGGACGAACATGAATAGCGCCACAAAGATAAGCAGCGGGATAATCGTGATGTACAGCATGCTGTTGATCCGTTTCATGTGCGAGCTCCTTTCCAAAATCAGTACTTGTTGAGTTACTCCGTGATAAAAAAACTCCTATCGAGGTAACTCATGATGAGCGACCGCGTCTAAAGGTACGTTTTTTTCATTCTAGAATGATCAAAAGTTCGCTTTTCAGCACCGAGAAGGTTGCATAAACTCGAAGCCTATGCTTCCGATGAGAGTTTTGCTTCACAAAACTTGTAACGAGCAGCGGAGTGTAGGCGAGACTACATGAGCAGCTAAAATGTTTCCGAAGGAAACATACTTCGAAAGCAGACACTATTCGAGAGTGAGTGCAAGATTCGATGTCGAGTTACCTCCTGATTTACTTCGTGATAAAAAACTCCTATCGAGGTAACCCATGATGAGCGACCGCGTCTAAAGGTATGTTTTTTTCCATTCTAGAAAGCCTTCGTGCCACACTGCACGTAATCTTTCTAGAATGATCAAAAGCGAACCGGTGAAGAAAAGGCGCCTCCTTACGGAGACGCCGGCATGAACTCCAACATAGTTAGCGGCTGCATCGCTTCCGATGGGGCAATGCCGAGCAAGCGGCAGGCAAGCGGCGCCAACTGCAATTGAGGTACTTCCTGTTCATAGATGTCAGGGGGTACCTGATTGCTAATGACGAACAGTGGAACATGGCGTTCGGCATCTGTCGTTCCGCCGTGATTGCCATCATTGTTCATGCCATGGTCAGCCGTAACAATAATCTGATAGCCTGCCTCCATCCAAGCTGGCAGCACGCTTGCAAGAATAATGTCCGCCGCCAGTGCGCGGTTGCGATATTGCGCCGAATCTCCAGTGAACTTATGTCCGTCATCATCAATGTTCATCGAATGGACGTACAAGAAGTCTGGAGCATATTGCGTGAGCAAGAAGTTCGCATCAGCGAACAGGTGCGAGTCAGGATAGTGATCTTCGAAGTAGAAGATGCCATGCTGAATCGGCTTGTCTGTATCGATCTGAATGCGATCAACAGCCGGATGGAACGGAGCTGAGTTATACAACTCGCTTACCCAATAGTAAGAAGCAGTCGCATTTGTAAGACCTTGTTCCCGAGTTAAGTGGAACAGACTGTGCTCATGCGATAACCGCACAGTCTGGTTCGTTGCAATCCCGTGGCGCCATACCGGAGTTCCGGTCATCAGCACCTCATAGAGCGGGCGAGACAGGCTTGGCAGCTCGGAGCGCACTTTGTAGCGCGCAGCCTTTCCGTATTCCACCAAGTGTTGCATATATCCCATTTGTGTGACGGCGGTATCATAGCGAAGGCCGTCCAGCATGATGAAGATGAGCTTATTGTGATTGTGCGAGCGGTTCGTGATGTTATTTGACATGAATAAGTACCTGCTCCTGCCACAGCTGTGGAAGCTGCTTCGTTGTTTCTTCCCATGCCTTCAAATCTTTCACAGGCTGTGCGTTTTTGTACATTTCATCCGGAAGAAGCATTGCCTTTGCATCGACAGCCAGCTTCGCGTTGGAGCGGATTGGACGAGCATAGCCACGAGCCAAGTTGGATTGCCCTTCATCGGACAAAATGTATTCACGTGCGAGCATCGCTGCATGCGGATGCTTCGAGTACTTGTTAATGACTGTTGCATAGCCGCTTGTTGCAGAAGCTTCCTGTGGGATGACTACTTCGAAGCGGTTTTTGTCGATTTTGTCACGGTAGCCTAGTGCGTTGAAGTCCCACAGGAATCCAACTTCGACTTCGCCTTTTTCCAAGTTCGCAAGACCCGCATCATTGGAAGCGAGACGGCCTTGCTTCGCCAGGTCAGCGAAGAAGTCGATGCCTGGTTGAATGTTCTTCTCGTCACCGCCGAATGCGTAAGCAGCCGCAAGAACTGCGAATTGTGCCTGGTTTGCCTTCATAACGTCGCCAACAGCGACTTTGAATGTTCCATTTTTAATGTCTGCCCAAGACTTCGGGGGGGTTGCCACTTTGTTCTTATCTGTAATGATGGACAATGTACCCGTGTAGCCGAGCAGCCAGTGTCCTTCATCATCCTTAGCCCAGTCCGGAATGTCATTCCAGTAAGATGTTTTGTATGGCAGCGTGAGACCTTTTTGCTTCGCAAGGGGTCCGAATGCGATACCGACATCGCCGATATCAGCAGTTGCGTCGTCTTTCTCCGACTCGAACTTCGCCAGTTCTTCAGCACTGGACATATCTGTATCGGTATGTTTCAAGCTATATTTCGTTCCTAAATCGTTCCACGTTTGCACCCAGTTCGCCCAAGTGTCAGGCATGCCGACCGAGTTGACTTGCCCTTCTTGTTTGGCCTTTTCCACAATTTGATCCAAGGTCAGCTTGGAAGCGTCGACTGCTTCGTTTGCAGCTTGTCCAGATGAGCAGCCTGCAAGCAAAAATGCGGAAGCAAGTACGGTTGCTGTCCATTTCATGAAACGATGAGTTCGCATGAGTTCATGACTCCTTTTTCATTTAGTTTTCGTTTTGTTTTCCTTCTGTTTACGCCTCTAATCATAAACAAACAAAGTTAAACCAACATCAAGCGGGTGATAAGGTATTGTAAAGGCAGAACCGGAATAACTTCTCGGCGTCAGAATGGCATGGTGGGGGAAGTATGGCATGAATATGAAAAATATGGATCATTATATGGATGGACACGTATCAAAGAGTATTGGTATTTCTAAGAATGGGGGAGAAGGATATTGTCTAGGCAAACGATTGCGATCGTAGGAGGAACAGGTACAGTAGGGAAGCATGTGGCTGCGACAGCAATTGAACAAGGATATTCGGTTCGCATTCTAGCTCGTCGTCCAGAGCGAGTCCAATTGAAGTCACCGCACGCCATTATAATAGAAGGAAACGTATCAGACGAAACTGCGATTCATTCCCTTTTGGCGGGAAGTGATGCCGTGATTAATACTTTTGGTCAACCGATGCGGGACAAGCCATTCTATAGTGAAGTGACTATGCGTTTGTTGGAAACAATGAAGGAAGCAGGTATTCGAAGGTACATTGGGGTTACAGGAGGATCACTTGATATTGAAGGGGATCGCAAGTCCTGGATGAACCGAATGGGCGCACGCTTATTTCGCTTACTTTATGGGGACTTTATTCGGGACAGGCAGCGGGAGCTCAGTGTGCTTCGGGAGAGCGATGTGGATTGGACGCTTGTGCGATTGCCATTCGTGCATGAACGCGATGTCATGAAGTCAGTAAAGGTTGATCAATATGATATGCCGGGTACGAAAATATCAAATAGCCATATTGCACGGTTTCTCGTAGATCAAGTACAAGACGCTGCTTTTCTACGAAAAACACCGTTTATTTCACAATAATATTCCTACTAATGGAATGGGATTTTACCAACATTTGCGGTATAATCTTGAATGAAGAAGACGATCTACGTTATACTCTTCTCACTACAAATCTCGTGTAAAAAGGGAGTTAGCGAAATGGAAAAGGTACTTATTTTCGGACATAAAAATCCAGACACCGATACGATTTGCTCCGCAATCGCATATGCAGACTTGAAAACACAATTGGGCTTCAACGTTGAACCGGTTCGTCTTGGCAGCGTGAACGGAGAAACTCAATTTGCTTTGGATACCTTCCAAGCAGAAGCGCCTCGTTTGGTAGAGACGGTAGCGAATGAAGTAAAAGGGGTTATTCTTGTTGACCATAACGAGCGTCAGCAAAGTGCAAACGATATCGAACAAGTGGAAGTGCTTGAAGTTATCGACCACCACCGCATTGCGAACTTTGAGACAAGCGGTCCATTGTACTACCGTGCTGAGCCTGTAGGCTGCACAGCGACGATCTTGAACAAAATGTACAAAGAAAACGGCAAAACGATCAGCAAGAACATCGCTGGCTTGATGCTGTCCGCAATCATCTCCGATTCCTTGTTGTTCAAATCCCCAACTTGCACAGAGCAAGACGTAGCAGCTGCTCGTGAGCTGGCTGAGATCGCTGGTGTAGACGTTGAGAAGTACGGATTGGACATGCTCAAAGCTGGTGCTGACTTGAGCCAGAAAACAATTGCTGAGCTGATCTCCCTTGATGCGAAAGAATTCTCCATGGGCAGCTCCAAGGTTGAAATCGCACAAGTGAACGCAGTAGACGTGAACGATGTACTGTCCCGTCAAGCTGAAGTGGAAGCGGCTTTGAACGACATTATCGCAACGAAAGGTCTTGACCTCTTCGTATTCGTGGTAACAGATATCTTGAACAGTGACTCTGTAGCGCTGGCACTTGGTTCCAAGACAGACGCAGTTGAGAAAGCGTACAATGTTACGTTGGAAAACAATACAGCATTGCTGAAAGGCGTTGTTTCCCGTAAGAAGCAAATCGTGCCTGTACTGACAGATACGCTTAGCAAGTAATTGATGTCATCCTATATGAAGCAGATGAGGTTCATCTGTTATACAATGGCTGTTTCCCTTATGGGAAACGGTCGTTTTTTTATGAGGAGGCTAGAGAACAGAGGGGAAGGGAACAGGATAGAGGGATCCATTTCCATTTGTAGAATACGTAAGGGATATGTTCTCTATATGATGAGCCAGATTTACTCGTCTTGATGTAAAGGAGGAAATTGAATTGGATTGTTCCATCCCAGATACGATTTTGCAGCGAAAAGGTGCAACGAAAGAAGCAAATATTCCAGTTGAAGTCCAGCAGCTATTACATTCAGGAATGATAGAAAGCGTGAATTTAACAGAGTGGCTGGCAGTGGATCATATTACTTTGCTGGAACATGTATTGCCGGAAGTTGGCTTAGAGAAGAAGCTTCCCGATTTGCTTCTAGAAATAAAGGAAACGGATAGTAGTATGCGCGGCATGAAGGCGATACGTCTCATCGGGCAGCGACTATATGAATCTTGCAGCACCGAGGATGCGCCCGTCACAGATTCAGAGCCATTTATGGCGATCGCCGAACATCGCTCAGATTCCGTTCGATGCTGGGGGGCTTACATGGCAGACGGTGATGACTCCATGTCTATCGACGAAGCATTGTCACGTATTCACCGATTTGCAGCAGACTCTCATTTTGGCGTTAGGGAGATTGCATGGATGGCTGTGCGCACTCATATCGAGTCGAATTTGTCGGAGGCCATATCCATCTTATCCACTTGGACAACCGATGCAGATGCCAATGTACGTAGATTCGCTACGGAAGCGACGCGTCCACGAGGCGTGTGGACGAAGCATATTGAGGCATTGAAGCAGAGCCCTTGGCAGGCACTTCCGCTGCTAGAGCCTCTCAAATCTGATCCGGCGAAGTATGTGCAGGATTCGGTTGGCAATTGGCTGAATGATGCAAGCAAGACGAATCCAGACTGGGTAAGAGAGCTGTGCGAGCGCTGGACGAATGAGTCTGACTCGAAGGCAACAGCGCGAATTGTAAGCAAGGCTCAGCGAACCTTGCAGAAGCAGGCATAACAGACCAGAACAGCAGCTTGGTCGACTTTAACGATATATTATCGTATCCGCTGGCAGCTTCTCCGGCGGATATTTTATTTTGATCCGCTTCCCCATTCTTTCGCGACTATTCCCAATCTCTAGGTACTCGCTCGATTCTCATTTCCGTTTTCGATTCAGTTTACCCCTATCAATCTATCTCCGAAGCCTCCTCTGAATTGTCCTTTGTTCGGTCTGTACAGTTTTTCTTGTATCCCTCCTTCTTTTTGCGCTGTTCCTTATTATTTGATTATTATCGAATGAAAACTTACATTTGAGGGGTTGAACCTCTACTCGCGTCACCTTTTATGCTAGTACTTGAGAAATCTAAGTAGAAAGGTGACAATCGATGAACAAGCCAACACGCAAAGAAATTGCAATCGTCCAATTGATGCTGGCCATCTCATTAATTCTTGGCGTCCTGCCGCCTCTTGTGATGTTCCTCGTGACAAGGAGGACAGAATCGTATTATCGTGATGCTAGCCGCACAGCATTGAATTTTCATCTAACCATTTTGCCGTTCTTTATTGTGAGCTATGCACTGCCGCCATGGTTCAAGTATACAGTCTTACTTGTTGAAACGGTGATCATTTTATATGCGATGATCAGGATTGCGCATAAGAAAGCCTATCGTTATCCAGCCATTCCTTACCTGAAAAAGTAGACAGAATCGAGGTTACCCCATGACAACCGACATGCTGACGATCGGGCTGCTGGCTGCCCGCACTGGTATTACCATTCGAACGCTTAGATACTATGACAAGCTTGGGCTTCTAACACCAAGTGATTACAAAGAAGGCGGACATAGGCTGTACAATGCAGATGATCTCAGCCGCTTGCAGCAAATTCAGGCACTGAAGTTCATTGGTTTCTCCTTGAGAGACATCGCAGAGTTATTAGACAAGCCGCAGGTAGAACAGGCACATATTCGCAGTGTTATTGCGTTCAAGAAGAAGGAGCTTCTAGCGGAGCAGGAGCGGATTCAGCTCATGATGGATCAATTGGATCATATGGGGACGATCATTTCGGATCATCCAATTATTGATTTGCGGTTGTTCTGCTTCATTGTGCATTCGATTTTATGGGAGGAGGAGCATTTGGAGCCGCACAGTGTACAGGGAAATTCGATCTATAACTTTCGAAAAGCAGAGCGGGTGGAGCTGGATCGAACCTATTTCTCCCTAATTACCGAGTTAAAGCAATTCGTGGCAAATCAAGTGAACCCGGCGTCGTATGAGTCACAATCCTTCATGAAGCGATTTATGGAGCTGTACGAATATACCTTATCGAAGATAGATTCAAGTTCTCAGGCCAAGCCGGACAGTCCTGCCAAGCATGCCAATATACTTGTTCCTTTTACTGAAGAGGAACAACATTTTCTGATGGAAGCTTTCCAAGTAATGACTAGGCTGCAATAGAATGAGGCATTGTACGAAGCAAAATTGTGAAATAAAAGATAGAAGTAGAAGTAGAAGTTGCAGGCGAAGGAGTCGGGAGCAGAGATGATACTAGATTTGTTTCATCGTGTAAAAGAAATCGATATTATATATCAGTACTTGGCCATATTTATCATCGCGTTGATTCCATTTCTGGAGGCGCATGTTGCGGTGCCTGTAGGAATTCTGTTGAATCTGCCTGCCATTCCCACGATCGTGTTAGGCATCGTCGGGAACTGGTTGTCGGTGATGGCTATCGTTATGGGCTCAGCAGTAATTCGGGCAAGAGTTGCAACATCTACACCAACAGCAAAATCTTTGCATCACAGACGATTTCAAAAGGCGCAGCGATATTTCCATTCCTATGAGTACCTGGATTATCCCTGCTTGGACCCATTATTGGAGCTAATCATATTGGGGTGTTCGTATGTGTACTCTCGAATGCGAATAAACGTAACATTATGTTCTGGCAGACGATCAGTGTAGCAGCATGGGGGATTGGCACAGGCGTGCTGGTGTTGCTAGGGATTGATTTATATAGCACCATCTAGCGTCTGCTGTCATTCCTGCCGATGCGGGTGCATGAGATGATGAACAGAGGTAGGAAACCGCATGAATTCCAGTACATTGTTGAGAAAATCCAAACTACTGGTACCTGTCCGGAGGCGGCCTTTTATCAGTTGAAGAAAATGGTGATTGACGGAGCATTGAAATAATTCAATTTGCAGCCTAGCCGGCCACGAATCATATAGAGATGCATGGAACAGAGCATAAAATGCTAATTCCATGCATCTTTTTTTGTAGCCTACCTAACAAGAGTAGGTGTGAAAGAACGGATAAGAAGCTTTGACAAGATTTTAATTGATGATGATAGGAAGAGCGTTTTATAATAATAAATGGGTAATTGTGGGTTTGTGATGAATTGGAGGGGAGATTTACATGCATTTGGAGCAAATTGATATGTTCGATTTAGCTTTTAACAATGCATCG
This sequence comes from Paenibacillus sp. E194, assembly GCF_000935845.1. NCBI lineage: Bacteria > Bacillati > Bacillota > Bacilli > Caryophanales > Paenibacillaceae > Paenibacillus > Paenibacillus sp. E194. Next base: position 10,824 of record NZ_JMDX01000047.1, on the reverse strand, counting down.
ATCGGGATGGCGATTGTCTCGCTAGAAGGACGATTTATGAAAGCAAATCATGCCTTATGCGATATGATCGGCTATACAGAATGTGATTTGCTCTCTCTGGACTATCAGCATATTACCCATCCAGACGATCTGGAAGAGAGCATTCTACATATTCAGCAGCTGCTGGACAGGCAGATCTCATCTTTTCATATTGAGAAACGTTACATAGGCAAGTTAGGAGAGGTGATATGGATGCTGCTTACCGTATCGCTTGTCCTGGATAAGAGCGGCAAGCCGCTTTTCTTTTTTCTCAATTTCAAAATATAACGGTATGCAAACAGACAGAACGAGTACATCTGCAGACAGAAGCGATCCTGAAGGAGAAGGAGGATTCCTTCCAATCGTTATTGGAGCTGCTGCCCCTCGCTGTCATCGTGACGCATAATGGAATTATACATTATATGAACCGTGCCTCTATGAACTTAATTTGTACAAATGAAGCAGGGGATATACTTGGTAAGCCTGTTCTTGATATTGTAGAGCCTACGAATCACAATCTTGTGTATGAGCGAAGACGCAAGTATCGGGAGGGTATTAAGCTCGGGCCAGTAAAATATGATATCCGGTGTGCAAATGGAGAAATGAAGCGGGTTGAGGGTTTCTCGCTGCCTACGACATTTCATGGGGAGAAGGCGACCATAGGGGTCTATCAAGATATAACCGATCGGAATAAGGAAGAGGAGCGAATGCTGCAGTCCGAGAAGTTGTCCATCGTGGGGCAGCTTGCAGCAGGTATTGCCCATGAAATCAGGAATCCACTGACCTCGATTAATGGCTTCCTGAAGCTGATGCGTACGATGAAGACAGATAAGGAACAGTATTTTGATATCGTGGAATCCGAGCTGAAGAGCATTGAAGTAATTGCCAATGAGCTGCTCATTCTGGCGAAGCCAAATGTGGTGAATAGTCGAAGGACAGATCTGATCCATCTCATGGAACAAATCATCGCCTTTATGAGTGTGCAATCCACTTTGAAGAACAGCAATATTGTAACCGATTTATCGGAAGAGGCGCTATGGGTTGATTGTGAACCGAATCAGATTAAGCAGGTGTTCATTAATTTGATCAAAAATGCGATCGAAGCGATGTCAGGGGGCGGCAACATTTATGTACGAGCCAAGCTCGAGGGCGACTATGCGGCCATATCCATACAGGATGAAGGCTGTGGGATTCCAGCAGATAAAGTGAGCAGACTGGGTCAGCCTTTCTATACGACGAAGGATACGGGGACCGGGCTAGGGCTAATGGTGAGCTATAATATTATTGATAAGCACGGGGGCTCCATTGAGGTGGATAGTATGCTTGGTGTAGGGACCACATTTATCATTCGATTGCCGCTTGTCCAGGTCAAGGAGGGGGAAGACACTGTGTAACGACTTCTTCCCTTTCTGCTATTTTGACCTTGTTGCGTATTATCGCTTTGCTGTATTTGCAATCATCGAATCTAAGGACTCCCAATATTTTGCGATATTCTCCTTCGGCTCTCCCATGATACTAACCGTACCAGATTATAGATTATACCCTCATTCTCTTGTATTCGTTTCAAGTATCTCCTTCGATGCGGCCTGTATTCGTAGCCGGATATTGCGTGGCAAGATGTTAATGAACATGCAAGCGTGCATGGCTTGCTGTGAATGATTTCAATCCTACTATCATCTAACGAAACCTTACCACAAGAAGTTGAGGATTCCAATCATTTGAAGCAGGTACATGGAAGCTTGCGATTGAGATGGGGACAAGAATTTTGGATTGATTCCAGCGAATTGGTTGTTGAAAATAATGGGATAAGATTAGTGGGAGGGGAATCGTTCAATGGGCTATAAGCAAGCATTGGAACGTTACATCGAAGCGACAAATACACATCAATTTACAAATGTACAAGCATGTTTGGATGATGGTGCAGTGTATTGGTTCTCGGATCGTTCCTGCTCAACGATATCTGAGATTAGGGCGTATTTCGAACATGCGTGGGAAGTGATTCAGGATGAAGTCTATTGTGCGACAGATGTGGAGTGGATCGCAGTGGATGGACAGACGGCTGTCTGTTTGTACACGTATCAGTGGAGCGGCCTTTATCAAGGGAAGCAGGCAGCAGGGAGCGGAAGAGCGACCAATGTGTTCAAGCAAACTGGTGGCGAATGGAAGCTTGTGCATGAACATTTGAGTGCATTGAAATAAGGATGTCTCTTACGTAAAAAAGGTGTCAACCGCTGATGGTATTCAGCAGGATGACACCTCTGTTATTTGTTATGCGTCCAAGTTCGCCAATTCATAAATGGCACGCGCATAAATGGCGGTTGCCTTTAACAAATCCTCGATCTCAATGTATTCGTCTACGCGGTGAGCCATCTCTTCTCTTCCTGGGAACAAGGCGCCGAATGCGACTCCATATTCCATGAAAGCAGCGTATGTACCGCCGCCTGTTGTCAGCAAGGTAGGCTCAAGCTGTGTTTCCTCCGCATAAATCTTCTGCAGCACCTTGATCATTGGATGCTCTGCATCGACATGATGCGGATCCTTCAAGTCAGGCTCCTCTACGAGGAAGCCGAATGCATCCATCTTCGCTGCCAATGTATCCAGAATCGTCGGTAGATCTTGTGTGACTGGGAAGCGAATGTTCAGATGGAAGAATGGCTGCTTGTCCGCTCCGAATTCGAAAATACCTGCATTGACGGTTAGTGGTCCTGTAATGTCATCCTCATACGCAATGCCCAACTTGCTGCCCAAGTGATCGTCCGTCAAATAAGCATCGACGCAGCGAATGTAGCGGTCAGCATCGGCTTGGAAGGAGTACGAACGCAAAAATCCGAACAGCTTCAATGCAGCATTGATGCCTTGATGAGGCTCCATGCCATGGGCGGATTTCCCTTTGAGGCTGAGCGTCATTTGATTGCCATTCATTTCGGAAGAGCCTTTCAATTGCTGCTCTGTGTAATAGCTCTCGAACTTGGCTGCCAATTCTGCAAGAGCAGCAGCATCGCCAGAGATCGTTGCTGTTGCAGATTCCGGCACCATGTTCTCAACACCGCCGCCATGGAAGGATACGAGCTCAAGCTGCCCCTCTTGACGCTCGGAAGCAGAATTGGTGTCCGGCTTCAGCAGGAAGCGGGTATTGATTTGACCCTTCTCCGCATGTGTAATTGGGAAGTCGGCATCTGGAGCGAAGCCGTACAGCGGCATTTTCTCTCGCTTCGTATAGGTCTTCATGCATTCCATCCCGCTCTCTTCATCTGCACCGAAGATAACGCGCACATTGTGCTTCATTGGCAAGCCGAGTTCTTTCACAATCTTCAAGCCGTAATAAGCTGCAAGTGTTGGCCCTTTATCATCAATGGCGCCACGCGCGAACAGCTTGCCCTCACGAATGTCAGGGGAGAATGGCGGGGTTGTCCAATGTCCGGTTGCAGGGACAACGTCAACATGGCATAGTGCTGCGACATATTCGCCGCTCGTTGATTCGCCATATTCGGCGTAGCCTACATATCCGTCCAGGTTCGTCACACGGTATCCGTCGCGACGGGACATGTCCAGCACATAATCAAGCGCGCGAGCTACATTTTGTCCCATAGGCTTGCCAGGTTCACTCGTGCTGGCATCCTTCACACTTTCGATGCTGAGCAACCCCTTCAGATCCTGCAGCAGATCGTCCTTGCGCTTCAATACTTCTTCCATCCAGTTCATCAAGCCGCACTCCTTTTGTATTGAAAATTGAACATGTGTTAATAGTGGTCGTGTATATGCGACGTTCATCCATGAACATATGATTGCCGCCTTGGCATAATTATAACAGGTAAGTCCAGTAACAACATACAGGGAGCTGGCGAATCGCAGAGATTGTAGGGTTCAGCGCCACCTAGAATATGTTGGCGGATGTTTATATTGGTGACAGGCGCCCTGTATCAATCACTCACGGCAATACCGAGCATGATGTGATCTCCGAGCAGAAATACTAGCTTAGTTATGTATCGATAAGGTGGTACTTGCATATTATCTATCAATCCATTCATATTAAACGGTGCGAGGGGGCGAAACTTCATGCAAGCGCTTACGAAGAAGGTAGGAATAAGTGTGCTAATTGGAATGTGGATAGCGGGCAGCGGAGGGGCACTCGGACATGCGGCAGGACATGATACGAATACGAGAATCGTGAACGGAACGCTCGTGTCGACAGAAGGTAAGATTGGAGGTATTGCTGAGGAGGGGAATGCCGATATCAAGGACGCGGCACAGGTACAAGTGCGTGTAGATAAGGGGAAGCAACAGATCGCAAATATAGAACAACGCTTCAAGGAAGTGAAACGTCAATTTCTAGATGTGCCGTATGCTAGCATAGAGAATAAACTCATGCTAGCGAAGTCGGCCTTGGCTGCGTCGGAATGGAAGGACGAGCAGCGAAGTGAGAAGGAGCGGGGTGAGAAGCTGGCAGAGCTTGAAGGCTGGATTCAGGAGGCTTATTATTTGAGCTTAGAATCGCGCATAGTAGAAATTCGCGGCGTATGGGTACAACCAACTGAGTCGAGTATCGAACAGGTAAGGGATCACCTTCAGAAGATAAAATCTGCGCATTTGAATGCTGTATATCTTGCATCGGGAGCATCACACTCATTCGGGGAGACAATGCAATCGACAATGCTGAAGAAACAGGCAGCCTTTGATCCTGTGCAAGCTTATGTAGAGGAAGGTGCGAAGCTGGGGCTTGCGGTACTGACAGCAGACAACAAAGAACGGGATCGGATGATGAAGAATGGCGGATCTGGTAAACTGGGAGCTGCCTTAACGGATCATCCTGTATGGAACGTGGATCTCATAGAGATTGGTAAGAATGCGGGCCCGGTGGAACAGCTGGTTCAGAAGAGGCGAGCACTACATACTGCTGGATTTGTCATTGTGGATGAACAATCCTTCTTCAATGGAACGGTGAAATGGCAATGGTGGATGGGCGTATATCGAAGTCCGGCCTTCCTTCCAGACTATCGTTCTGCTCAACCAGTAGCGCTGCTGCTTGAACAGATATCACGCAAGATACGCACGATTTACCTCCCGCTTCAGGGGATAGAGGGAGAGGCGGCAAATCGTTATATGAAATGGATCGACCAAATGTCGACTATTGTGCGTCAAGTGAAGCAGTGGGATAAGAACAGTGTTCAATCGGTGCGTGAGGTTCTGAACAACTTGATGGAGGAAATAAGCCGCGACCGGGATATTGGGGAGGGCGCGAAGATGAAGTTGAGTTTCGATATAGAGGAAGGAATTGCACTTATAGATGCGTTTATGACGCAATAGAGAACCGGCAGTGTAATCTTGATTAACTTCTGCTAGTTTGCACATGCATGAGTCGATAAGGGAGGCTGCTTTGTCCTCGGGTAGGGATGAAGCGGCCTATTTTCGATGCCTACCTATCGATTGTCCAAACCCTTCTATCTATGGGTGCATTTTATAAGTAGTATAATCTTCATTTTGCACCAGCAACATATGTCTATAGGAGGGAACGGCGTGTTAGCTAATGCTACGATTCTAGTAACAGGCGGAACCGGTTCATTGGGCTATGCCCTCGTTGAACAATTATTGCTGCATTGTCCTGCTCGCATCATCGTTTATTCGCGCAATGAGACGAGCCAGTTCATTATGAGCCGCAAATTTGAGGATGCAAGACTGGCGTTCTGGATTGGCGATGTGCGCGATCAAGACTCCCTCCATCAGGCATGCCAAGGGGTCGATTATATCTTCCATCTCGCTGCGCTCACACATGTATCCTTTTGTGAGGAACACCCGCAAGAAGCGTTGAAGACGAATGTGGTCGGTACACAATATGTGATTGAGGCCGCTATTGCGAATCGGCTTAAGGCGGTTATATTTGCATCGACGGATCAAGCCGTGGAGCCTACGAGCTGCTATGGAATGACGAAGGCGATGGGGGAGAATGTAATAATGAACGCCAACATCGTAAGCGAATCCACGAGATTTATCGCTGTTCGCAGCAGTAATGTTCTAGGGACACACGGGAGTGTACCTCATGTACTGCTGGATCAGATCAAGAATAAGAAGCTTGTTAGTATGATGGATCGGGGGAAGACCTGTTTCTTTACGCCGATGAAGCAGGCAGTCGCCTTATTGCTGAAGGCGCTGCAATCAGGAATTGGCGGTGAGCTGTACACGACGAAGATGCCGTCCTGCGCTCTAGTGCATATGGCTGAGGTATTTATAGAAATGTGTGGCGAGGGGGATGTACAGATTATTTTTACAGGTTCAACGTCGAGTGGCAAAGGGAAGATTCATGATATTCTCATCTCGGAAAGTGAGAGCCGACATACCGTGAAGGCAGATGATTCTTATTTGATCGTTCTTCCTCTATTAGGCATGCCGAGACTGCATGAGCATTATGCGTCGTATCCTTCTATGGCTGTGGGAGAATACACATCTGCAGAGGGGGGAATGACGAAGGAAGAGATACGTGAATTGCTGTTTGATAGCGGCCTGTTGTATGAGGTGCACGTATCCAAGCAAGCTCAAGGCTCACGGGACTAATCAAGCGTCATGGAAGGTTTCTATGTATAGCACGAGAACGCCCCTGAAGCATGTGGCTTCAAGGGCGTTCTAAGTTTCTAGGATTGCAATGGCGGATTTTTATGGCACTTCCGGCATACCGGATAGTACGTATCGTTACCGCCGATTACGATTTGCTCACCCGTATAGACAGGACGGTTATGTGCGTCAACGCGTAGATTCATCGTTGCTTTGCGTTCACAGAACCAGCATATCGTTTTCATTTCCTCTATTTTATCCGCATACAGCAGCATATAACGGCTGCCCTCAAATAACTCATTTCGGAAGTCATTCTTCAATCCGAAGCCCATAACAGGAATATCGAGCTCATCGACGATGCGGGTAAGCTGCATAATTTGAGCATGATCCAAAAATTGCACTTCATCAATCAGCACGCAGGAAATGGGGCCTTCATGATGCTGTACGATCTCAAATAAATCAGTGTCTTCATGGATCGAAATTGCCTGTCGGCGCAGACCAATGCGAGAAGATATATATCCGCTCTCGTCCCGATTATCTACAGCAGGGGTGAAGATCAATACGGATTTCTCTTGCTCTTCATAATTATGGGCGACCTTCAATATTTCAATGGATTTCCCACTATTCATTGCGCCGTATCGAAAATATAACTGAGCCAACTTCGCCACTCCGTTCCATTCTTTGTTGATGAGATTATAGAATAGCACAGGAAGCGTCTCAGGTACAGGAACAGAGAATGGATATGCTGCTTAGTCCAGGATCACGGATTGTTCGGGATGATGGTACAACTGGAACATTAAGCGCAGCTGCGCTTCCGTATTGCGTTCAGCCGACAATGTCGGCAGCGCATGTTCGGAGAAGAAGCCTACCTCGCTCGTTTCTGTGCCGCTGGCAGCTTCCCCTCCGATAATGTCACACAAGATGAATAATTTATACACATGAAACGGTTCAGGCGGGTGCTGGTGGAACCGCTTATCTAGCACGGCAAGCAATCGGATGGCTCTTGCTTGGAAGCCGGATTCCTCTTGGATTTCCTTCACAACAACCTCAGATGGAGAGAACCCGATATCCGCCCATCCACCGGGAAGAGACCATGCTCCATCGGCCTTTTCCTTGACGAGCAGAAGCTCCCCATCACGGAAGATGACACCCCGGACATCTACCTTCGGCGTTGCGTAACCTGTATCGCTTGCGAAGGATTGCCGGATTTGTTCCTTGTCTACCTTAGCACAGTTAGCCATCATATCGACACTAATGTCGCGCAATTCTTCATACCTCTCCCGGTCGTAAGCGTTTTCTGTGTACGTTAAGCCGATCTGCGCGAGAGCTTGTATCCGCTTGGCCCAATGCAGCTGTTTCCAATCGAGAGCTGGGTTCTCTACCGATTGTCCGATCAGTTCGATAAGCTCTGCTGGCTTCGAGTAGATGTCATGTGGAGCTGTCTCGAATGTGGCGGACTGAACAGTATCGAACCATTTAGCTCCTATCGTATGCACGTTAGCGGCAAGGCCGGCTTGAATATCAGCGTTGCTGTCACCGATCCATATCGCCTCGTCGGCGCGAATATGTAGTGCTTCCAGCGCAGCGTGGATGCCTTCAGGATCGGGCTTCGGCTTCGTCACTTCATCACCTGTGATGGCGATATCTACATACTTAGTCAAGCCGAGCGCTTCACTGGAAATCTCATACGCACGCCGCCCTTTGCCTGTAATAATGCCGATCGATATGCCATGCCCCTTCAAATGCTGCAGCATCTGAATAATTGCTGGTGAAGCATGAACAAGGCTGGGATGCCAATTGCGATACAGTTCAAAATATTCTTCGATTGCAGAAGGCATAAGACCTCTATACTTCATATTTGCAGTCAATATGCCCTCTTCCGTCGGGCCGAACATCGCAATAATTTGCTCCTTCGATACCATTCGATTGTCATATCGCTTGAATATGTCTTGGAACACATGAAGTGTCAATGGCAGGGTATCAGCTAGTGTCCCGTCAAAGTCAAACAAAACGGCTCGTATCATTGCATTCATCCTCCTTGATGGTTTAAGAGATTATGATCACTTGCACATGATTGGCCTTCATCGCATTGGCTAACTCAGGCGACAGTGGTTGGTTCGTAATGAGAATATCGATGTCGGACAAGGATAGCCCTCGATAGTAATGGGTGTGTCCGAGCTTGGTACAATCCGCAAGTACGATTGTCTGTCTTGAACGGCTAACAATTTCTCTCTTCATATATATGTCTTCTTCATAATGATAATAAATGCCTGCTTCCGAGATGCCTGCTGCGCCTAAGAACGCCTTATCGAATTGGAAATCACGCAGCTTGTCTAGCGTCGAGTAGCCAGATAAATGTCTTGTCTTCGGCTGTACGATGCCTCCTAATAGATGGGTCTGTATCGTGGCTTGATCAGCTAACATACAAGCATTATCAATCGAATGGGTCACGGCGGTTGCGTGAGCAGGCTTTAGATGCGGTATGATGCATTGCACCGTGGTCGATACATCCAGAAAGACCATGTCGTGATCCAGAACAAGTTTAGCGGCATGGCGTCCGATGCGCATCTTGCCGTCCGGTTCATTATGCAGTCGAGCAGCATAGGCTTCAATCTTCTGTTCCAGCCGGGGGAGCGTAATTCCTCCATGGGTACGTGTCACGGCACCGCTTTCTGTCAGCTTCACGATGTCACGCCTTGCCGTGTCCCTGGAAATGCCGAACATCGCGCAGATTTCTCCGACAGTCATCGTGTCTTGCTCTTCTAAATGCGTTAATATGCGCAGAAGGCGCTCTTCTTGGTACATATTCTCCACCTCATACTTCTGATTTTAAGTATATGTAAGTGATATTTCAAGTACATGTAAGTATTTTTTGAAAATAAGCTCTACTTTGTGTGAAAAACTTGGATATGCAACAAAGACATACATCTGAAGCTGCGAATGTGGGGTCTGGATCAAATTAGGGTTGATTGGATAAAACAGGAGTGGTAGTATATGGTTAAACAACGTTTTAAACATTGTTTAAATTACGGGCGGGAGGGATTAGGAATGAAACAACCTGATAAGTCGCTTGAGACAAAGGAAAAGATCTTGAATGCGGCCCTGGATATGATCAAGGAGGAAGGATTTGAGCAAATTACGATTCGCAAGGTAGCGTCGCGCTCCAACACGAACATCGCACTAATCAATTACTACTTCGGATCGAAGGATGCTCTGATCAATGAGGCAATCAAAATATTGTTATCGGGCTTCCGCAGCTCGTTCAACGTTCTTGATGATCGCAGCATAGAGCCTCAGCAACGACTGCGCTCGTTCCTGATTCAATATGTGCAGGTCATTCAACAATATCCAGCGATTATCTCACGTACGATAACTGCTGGCTCTGCCATGTTTGCCTCTCAGCAAGAGTATGGACACTTTCTACAAGCTGTCGGGTTTGATAAAGTTCAGCATACAATCCAAGAGATTACGCGCGAGGACAATCGTGAAGTAGTAATAATGATGATGATGCAGCTATTCGGTGCTGTGTTTCTCCCTGTATTAATGAAGCCTCTTCTTGAATCGGGTACGGGAGTGGCAGTTGCGCCTGTCGAAGCACAGATCGACTTGTTGTTTGCACGCTATTTCCATCGAGATGCAAGATTGTAATCATGATTTTTTGCATTTGCTTGAATGATGCAATTCCAGAAGTAACTCGTTCTTGAACCTAGCAACCTTGCAATATTGATGAAGTCCATTACACATGCAGAGGCTGTGTCCCTGCGAATAGGAGGCAATCGAGATGGATGTTCTCAGAAAGTATTGGCAGGATCTCGGAATGGTTGTTGCTATCATGGTATGTGTCTATTTGTTGGTAAGAGGAACTGCGATTCCTGACATCACGGTGATGCTGTGGTTGAGCTTTGTGGCGATTCTGGTTCACCAATTCGAAGAATATCGGTGGCCCGGATACTTCGGGGGCTTATTCAATGCAGTTCTATTCAAGAGCAAGCATCCTCACAATTATCCGCTGAACCCGCATTCGGCTATGATTATTAACCTGATTATTGCTTATGGGTTTTACTTGCTGCCCGTCTTGTTCCCTGAAGTGATATGGCTTGGTGTTGCTCCTATATTCATGGGGTTCTTTCAATTGATCTGGCATGGTATTTTCGCAAATCGTAAGGCAGGATCTCTCTACAATCCCGGACTCTTCTCTGTGTTGGTCTTGCACATCCCTGTTGGGTGCTGGTATGTTTTTCATATTACAACGACGGGAGTAGC
>NZ_JMDX01000046.1:0-32602 GCF_000935845.1 Paenibacillus sp. E194 | reverse complement strand
GACCATAAAAGAATTATGATTCCCAAAAACGGCCGAATAACATTGTTCTGACGGAGGGTTGCTATCATTTCTACGCATCTACAACATTTACTGAGGAGACACTTATGAAAATTATGGACACCCTAAAGAAATGGACAGTTGAGTCCATTAAATTCAAGCTGATTTTCCCCATCGTGCTCGTTCAAATTCTCGGTACGAACATTGGTAAGTTCGTGAATTTCGTCTTGGATACCAGTAAGGAAGTTATCGCCAAGGCAGGAATCCAAAACGAGTTTATGGAGGGGAACATTGGCTTATATGTATCTTCTGTTTTTAGCACCCTGATATCGGTACTCATTGTTGTTTTCATGTATGATCGGCTAGTCCTAAGGAGACTTCAATTGGTTGTAAGATTTACAGATAAGCTTGGAGCAGGCGATTTGTCTTCTGAACTATGCTTCAAGGGGAATGATGATATAAGCAAGTTATGCAAATCTTTAAATACAGGCTCAACAAGTATCAAGAATTTGGTGGTGGAAATTGATAACGCATCGAATAACATCCAACAATCTAGTTCGGCAATATTGGACGCAACGCGCAATTCAACAGCGAGTATAGCAAGGATTCAATCGAAGTCACATATTCTTGCACAGGACGCGACAAATTTGTTGAACGATACACAACGCGCTAAGTTGTCCCTTCTTAAAATAACTAGATCCAATGATGAATTATCACATAAGGTAAAGGCTTCCTTAGAAACCTCTAGCGCTATAAAGACAAGAGCTACGCAAATGGAAGTCGAAGCCGTTCATTCCCTTGAGAAGGCTATTCGAACGTATGAAGAGAAGCAACAGAATCTTCGAAATGCCTTAGAGGCTGGACGCATCGTGGATGAGATTCATGTTATTTCTGCAAGCATCAAGGAAATTTCTTCACAGACCAACATATTAGCCTTAAATGCTTCCATTGAGGCAGCGAGAGCCGGTCAACAAGGGAAAGGATTTCAGGTTGTAGCCGAAAGAGTAAAAAAATTAGCCGGTGAATCAGCTGAAGCTATATCTCATATTGATGAAATGGTCGTTCAAGTAAAGAATGCATTCCTAAAACTGGGGAAGAGTTCTCAGGACATATTGGACTATATGAACAATGAGGCAAAAGCGGATTATGAACTGCTTATCAAGACTGGTCAACAATACCAGCGAGATGCACAAGCCATCCTGTCGCTTTCTGAGGAAGTACATACTTCTACGGAAGTAATGGGTTCTGCCGTTGCGGATATTGAGGAAGTCATTGAAGGCGTCTCCGAGAGTTCTTCTAGGGCTGCAGGTTACACCAGTGAAATGAAGGAAAGCCTAGGAGAAATGAATGAGGCGATGAGTAAAGTCACTGAGTCCATGGAGGGACAAGCCGAAATGTCCGTACAATTAAGGGAATCGATTAAGAGGTTTATTATTTTTCCATCTATGTAACATATTTCAGCACATTCACGTCTAGGAGAATAATAAAGATATGCGGAGGGAAATAAGATGAGAAATGTAATGAAAAAGCCACTGATTCTACTCATGTTAATCGCCGTCTTCAGCATGGCCGTTAGCGGTTCCGCTTTTGCTTATAAAGAGAACAATCAGAGAAAAGAAGAAGGGAAAGAAAGCTTGAACGCGGCAACAGCAGTGAGAATGATCGTAAAAGGCTTGGATTTAACCATCGACAATATTAAATTTATCAAGAAACCGGAGGCAACCGACTATTATACGAAAGTTAAAAACAACTCTTCATACGCGGAAGACTTCATCATCGCTCAATATAACGGGCTAGGCATTGCGAAAGACATTAATCCTTCTGCTAAAGTCACACGGGAGCAATTCGCCAAATGGCTATTTGGGCAAGTAAGCCATACAGGAAATTATGCATGGATCGAAATTTTCCAAATCGTTTCGGATGCCGACCAGGTGACAGACGGATACATGGACAGTATTCAGAAGCTGCTCATTGCCAAGATCGTATCCCTAGACAGCAAGCAACGCTTCTATCCTAAGAGCTATATCACCCGCGCTGAAGCTGCCGATATGATCCGCAAAACGTTAACATTCATTAAAAACACAAAACCGGAAACACCTGAAACTTCCGATCTCAACCAAGTAAAAATCACTTCGGAAAAAGAAACGGATTCTGTCACCCGAGTTATATTATCCACCCTAGTTCCTCACTCTGGATATGGACTCGAGATCACGGGCATCCAATTCTCGAAAGGCGTGGCCACTATTCAATATAGAGTCGTGCAGCCTGATCCTGACAAAATGTACATGCAAGTCATCACGGAGTTAAAAGCTGTGACATATATACCTTCGGAATACAAAGCTGTACTTGGGGTAGTAAAACCCACAGTTCCATTCCAAGGCTAATCTTGTTGAGCAGGCTGCCGAAGCCTGCTCATTTTGCTAAGCTACGGGTAGGAAAGTTGAATAAAACCCCGAATATAGTATGGAGAGTTTAAAAGCGTATCTTTAGGCGCTACGAGGGGGTTTATTAATGGAAATGAATGAAAAAGCATATCTAAGTATAGAAGAGATTATTTCATTACCAACCTTATCAGGTACAAATATAAGTGATAATGGCAAAAACGTAGCATTTGTCAAGAAGACAGCTAACTGGAAAGACAATACATATAGGAATCATGTATGGATATATGAAAAAGATAAGGGGCAGTGTTACCCGTTAACAACTAGGGATATAGAAAGTACATACCCATTATGGTCTCCAGATTCTAGAAATATCGCATACCTTAGCCCAGTTGGTGACGGGGATAATAAGAAAAATCAAATCTTTATTAAGTCAATAGATGGTCATAGTGGGGTTCAAATTACTGATGAGAAAGAAGGGGTCAGTAAATTCAAATGGGAGCCTACTGGCAAGGGTTTTTATTATGTTGCACAGTCAAAAGAATCGGAGACGATAAAGAAACGTAAGCAACTATATGGAGATTTCCATCATATAGGTAAGGAATACCAGAATAATTGTTTATATTACATTGAAATAGAAAAAGCGATACAAAATGATAACTATGAACACGAAAATAGCGTTGTTTATCAACAAACTGATGGTAAGGATTTTCATATCCATGAATTTGATATTTCAAATGATGGAACAAAGGCTGTATTTATGGCTACACCAAGCTCAAATCTGGGAGATTATATGAATGGAGATCTGTACATACTAGATATTAAAACTCGAGAGCTACAAAAGATGAATATAGATAAGTTGTTGGGAAGGAGCGTTTGTTTTTCCCCTGATGGCAGCAAAATATGTTACTCAGCAAGTATAAGGGAGAAGGATTACTATAAGACCCATATACAAGACAGTACGCTAGAGATATATGACATTAATAATGGAGAGCTAATTCAACCTTTAACAGATTTTGATAGTACGCTTATCCCATTACGGTGGACACCTAAAGGAATATTAATTAGATGGCAGAATAAAACGAATTATCTTATTGGGCTGTTATCTGAGGATGGCACTGTGGAAAAGGTAAGCGAAAAAGAAGATGGCTTTATTATAGATGCTTCCATAACAAGGGATGGGAATCATATATCCTATAATAAAGCGATAACAAATGAAACCTTTGAAATCTATGTAGACGATAAAAAAATAACAAATGAAAATAGCTTTTTACAAAGGAAAGCTTACAAGTAACAGGGAAATAATCTCATGGCAAAATAGTGATGGTCTTGAAATAGAGGGAGTCTTATCAACCCCAGTAGAGTTTGACGCAAATAAAAAATATCCCTTATTAGTGGTAATCCATGGTGGTCCGGCTTGGGCGTCCTTCCCAATATTTTCAGACTGTTTTAATGAGAAATATCCGATTGAGCAGTTTATCGAAAAAGGCTTTATCGTTTTAGAACCAAACTACAGGGGAAGTTCTGGTTATGGTAATGAATTCTTAACAGCCAACTATAGAAAACAAGGAATTGCGGACTATGATGATGTGATATCTGGAGTGGATAAATTAGTAGACAAAGGGATTGTAAATAAAGATAGAGTAGGAGTTATGGGATGGAGCAACGGGGGATATATATCAGCTTTCTGTTCTACATATAGTAGTAGATTTAAAGCTATTTCAGTTGGGGGTGGAATTACGAATTGGAGTACCCATTATGTAAATACAGATATACCTTATTTCATTAAGATGCATATGGGAAATAATCCATGGAATGATCCTGAGATATATGCTAAAACATCACCAATGACGTATATCACCTCAGCCTGTACGCCCACCTTAATCCAACATGGCGAAAAGGATGCAAGAATTCCAATTTCAAATGCATATGAGCTATATCAAGGATTAAGGGAAATGGGAGTTGATACAGAATTCATTATATTTAAAGGAATGGCATATAGTTCTGACCAGCCCGGAATTAATGTGGCTATTATGAAGCAGAATTTGATGTGGTTTTCACACTATATTCTTGGAGAAAGTATGAAAGATTGGTTAAAGGTCGAATAACGCGATAGTTGTGAAACTCCCACTGGAAAAACGAGAACGGCCCGCAGCGATTGCGGTGCCGTTCTTTTTTAGGCCTATGGATTTCCATATCGCTTCTTATAGTGGCTCAGCGTCAGGAGCGGCCAGATATAGCGATAACTGTGATAATGAGAATAGAAGTAACCGGGGAGGCCGGCACCTGTAGGATAAGTGCCCTTCCAGCCGTCTTCATGGAGTAATGCGATAAGTCTATGGATTCCTTGATCGACCTCAGGTGTTGGCTGTGTCTGAACAGCGATTAGGGCGTCTAGCGCCCATGCGGTTTGAGAAGGAGTGCTCTCTCCTAAGGGCACATAGTGCCGCAGCCGATCGCTTTGACAGGATTCGCCCCATCCGCCGTCTGGGTTTTGGATGTCTAGAAGCCAACGAGCTCCTTTTTGTAAGGGTTCATGGCTGGCGGGAAGGCCGACCGCTGCCAAGCCCGTTAGTGCCGCCCAGGTACCGTAGATATAACAAACGCCCCATCTTCCGTACCAGGATCCATCCTTCTCTTGGTGGCTGACTAGCCAATGTGTTCCCCGTTTGATGAATCCGTGCCGGGTATCGAGTCCGGCAAATTTCCCGAGATACTCTAAGGTGCGCCCTGTAAGATCAGCTTCCGAGGGATCAATGGCCGCAGATGTGGCGCCGTCTAAGGCGAGCCAGGTGAGGATTTCGTTGTTTGTATTTTTCTCAAATGCGGGCCATCCTCCGTCTTTATTTTGCATGGATAGAGCCCAATTCAGTCCGCGATTCCAAGATTCCAGGTAAGTAGAATTGGTATTAGATAACCTCCTGATTGCCCGTAGAGCTGCGGTTGTATCATCCACATCGGGATTGATCGTGTTGGTCTCCGAGAATCCCCAGCCCCCTGGAATGGTCTCCGGGTTATGAATGCTCCAATCGGCAGTCTTATCCTGTTGTTTGGACAACAGATACGTTGCGGCACGCCGGATCGTTAGATGATCAGCGGCGATTCCAGCTTCCTGCAAAGTGTAGGCAAGCAGAGCGGTATCCCATACGGTTGAGGGGGAGTTCTGCATTGTAGTTGTTCCGTTATAACGTAAATTGCATGTCGGTAAGTCCCTGAATGGCACGGGTGATGAGAGGATGCTGCTGATCATACCCTAGGGCAAGCAGGGCGACAATCATGAGAATTGTACTGTTTGCATAGCTGTAGAGGGTACCATCGGCTTCAATCCTTGTTAACATGAACTGCTCGGCCTTGGTTGTAGCTGCTTCATGGATATAACGAGGGGTGCCAATAAGCAGTTTTAGCCCTACCTTTATAATGTTTTGTATCTCCTGGAAACTGCGGGGGAGAGGATCCTCCTCGTCCATCGTTCGAACATAAAGATCAGATAGATCTGGCGTATGAGCGGAGGTCATCGAGAACTGCTTGTCGCCCATAATGAGCATTGGGATAAGATGAACCCTTGAGTATCCTGAGAAATCATAAATATGAATCGGAAAATAAGTTGGAAAAAGAACAACCTCGAGTGGGATGGACGAGATAGATGCAGGCCATTTCCTCTGACCTGTGGCGGCGAGGATGGCTGTGGTCATGATGTTGGACACTTTTCCGAGACCGCCTTTGGATAAAATATATCGCCTGGCCCGCTGAATAGGTTCGTCTGCCATCTGGCTGTACCCGGAATAGAGCAGGGCGTAATAGGCTTCAACCGAAGCGGACAAGTTTCCTTCTTCTTCATCGGCAAACAGTCTCCAACAGCCATCTGGTTGCTGCGCGGCAAGAATCCGGTCATGCAGCTGCCTAATCAACTCTTCATTCGGAACGTTCAGTAATCGAAAGAGAATAATCATATAAGCATCAACTGACGTCCCGTTTTCAAAGCAAAAACGCCAGGATCCATCCTGTCGCTGCTGTTCGATAATTGTTTTCGTCAGCCGCTCTATTTCATCATCCACTGCACTTAGGACATCACTCATTTGCATGGAACCTCCGGGGTGGTTTTTTAGAATTATATGCAGGTGGTGTAGTCCATTGTAGGAAAAAGTTACACATATGGTCTATACGCGGAAAATGATACTGGCTGGGGTAATGCAGAAAACGAATTTTGATCTGCCAAGGCCTTTTATCACATGCGAAGATGTCATGTAAAATTCAAGGCTTGTTCTGCCGCTCTTATTCGGATATGGTTTAATATGGAACTTGGGAATCATAGGAGGTTTGCTATGCAAATGTCCGTGCATTTTGAAACTGAAACGATATGTAATGGAGGAAAGATGAAAAATATTTTTAAAAACTACTTACAAGTCGTATCGCAAAGAAAACGTTCAACTAACATTGCCAATATTGTCGTCAATCTTGTCTGTATTACACTTATTCTCTTAGTTGGAATAACAAAGGGGTATCTAAACAATGTACTAGTTTTACTGTTTATCATATTTGGATGCGTTGTGATTTTAATAAAAATTTCGTTTGCTCTTTATTGCCTAATAAAGAAGTAGGAGGCGGCCGATGGGAATCGATTGGTATGATATGATTGCGAGAAGAAATGGTGGTTACAAAGGAAGATCCGTCTACACGATTGAAGGTACACATTCAGAGGACATTTTTGAAGAACGCTTAATTCAGATGTTACCTCTGTATTATTCGGTGTTGGATGCAGGGTGTGGGCATGGTGAATTCACGTTACAGATGTCCAAGCATGCCAATTCAATCATAGCTTTTGATAACTCTCAAGAGTTAATCCGTATGGCTCAGTCTTTATTAACATCGAGCCAGATTCAAAACGTTACATTTGTTTATGCCACGACCAAATCAGATATGCCGTTTGATGATGCTCAGTTTGATCTCATCTATGATCGCCGTGGTCCTACCTCTATCATTAATCATAGTAGACTGTTAGTACCAGGTGGCGTCATATTCGGGATTCATAATTGTGTAGATGCTGTAAAAGAACGATTGAACCTGAACGGATTTGTAGATATACAGACCGAAGAATTTAACAAAGCCATTTATTATTTCCCGAACGAATTAGAGTTCGCGACATTCCTCTCTGACATACCTGGAAATCCAGACTATATGGTACCAGAAATGAAGAATGAGCTCGCAAAGAAATTAGAGGAAAACATGATCAACGGGAGAATTGGGTTCAAGGAACAGAAATACATCTGGAGTGCTGTGAAGCCATAGGCTGTTTTCATAAAGATGATGTCATTATTTTAGTGGGGGAATCAGATGAAGGTTCTATATGGGGTTTTATCGTTACTTGGGATTATGCTGCCGTACTCTCAGCTCATTCCCTGGATATACGAACATGGGTTGCAGTTACCTTTACTTATAGAAGAAGCAGCGAGAACCCGAATTGGCTCATTTGCCTGGTTAGATGTCATTGTATCTGTGGTCGTATTATTAGCGTTCATTCGTTACGAGGGAAAACGAATCGGGATGAAAATGAGTTTGTGTTGGGTTCCGATACTTGGCACATTAACTGTGGGAGTTTCTTTTGGGCTGCCTATGTTTTTAATGTTGCGAGAACTGCATTTGGAAAAGATGACAGTTGAATAACCCTACGTATATTACCTCTGAAAGACGTTGAAATGGTTGCAGATAGTGGGAAAGAAATAAGAAAGAAAATGAATTTTCTTCAGAGAGATTATGAAAGCCAAGGAACAGATTTACGACATGAAGAGGAGGATATCTCAATGAAATTAACTGTGCTGGTTGATAATAACACTTACATCGACCGCTACTTTGTTGGTGAGCCAGCTGTTTCTTATTTAATCGAAGATGAAGATAAGAGGATACTGTTCGACGTAGGATACTCAGATGCGTTCATTCGCAATTCAGAAAAAATGAGAATTGATTTGAGAAAACTTGATTACGTTGCGCTGTCACATGGACATAACGATCATACATGGGGATTGGATCCGCTCATTCGGATGTTTTCTGAGGCGAAACTTGAACAATTGGAATTCAGACTTCCCTCCATTATTGCTCATCCCGATGTGTTCTACAGCAAACTCTTGAATGGTGAAGAAATAGGGTGTTTGCTAACTGCTGAGAAAATCACTAGGCATTTTAAATTGGAATACACCAAAAAGCCGGTGTGGCTGACGGAAAAGTTGGTCTTCCTAGGTGAAATTGAAAGGACTATGCCTTTTGAAGCGGATAATGCTATTGGACAAATTGCAAGAGATGGCGAAATCTCAGAGGACTACCTGCTGGATGATTCTGCACTGGTTTATAAAGCTGAAAACGGACTTGTCATCATTGTTGCATGTTCACACTCAGGAATCTGCAATACCATTGAGTATGCCAAAAAAGTTTGTGGAGACGATAGGATTCTCGATATAATCGGAGGATTTCATCTGCTTAACCCTGGAGAATATCAGATGAACAAAACCGTGGAATATTTTCAGACTGTCAAACCAAAATATTTACATGCTTGTCATTGTACAGATCTGAAATCGAAAATTGCATTATCAGATGTGGCGAATGTATTGGAGGTAGGAGTGGGTTTAACTCTTGAATTTAGATGAGACTCATTTAAGCTAAACGGGACACGAAAACCCAATAAAAACATTTGAAGGCATCCAAGATCCTTGACTCTTAATGGATGCCTTTTCTCAACTATACCAGCTAATAGCTTGTCAACATTTCCAGCAATACAATTAGAAACCTTATGAAGTTCTTGATGAGAATGAGATCGGGAAGACGATTTTGAGAAGTTTCGCCAGTTTAAAAAAATCCTCGAGCAAGTCGCAAAATTCTGACGTCAGTTTGAGGTTTAGTCCTATATGACAGGCAGACTCAGAGAGGGATTAAAGCTAAGCTATCACACTACAATCCATCATCAAAATTTGACTTATCGTAGTCCTTATTCTAATATATTAGGTATCTAACATATTTCAGAGGGTGAGCTGTGTGAACATCTATGAACAAGTAAAACAAATTAATGAAGCTGATTATTCCATTAACCGCTTGATTTTTAAACACTATGAACCATATTTAGCTAGCTCTATCACCACTCAGCAAGCCGTGTTGCTGGATATTGTATACGCAGCCAACAAAATAACGGTAGGTGAGATTGCTATAGAAATGAACATTAGTTCTAGTGCAGTAAGCCAGCTTATTGCGAAGATGGAGAAAAACCAGTTTATTCATCGTGCTATCAATCCTGATAATCGTCGCGAAGTTTTTATTACGCTAGGAACTAAAGGTATGGAGTACTTTGAGAAGCAAGAATATGTCGAGCGTTCAGTGGCCGATCGTTTATTTTCTAAACTAACGGATGCCGAACGTAATGAGTTAGAAAGAATTACGAATAAATTGAAACAAATTGCTGCTGAAGAGTTCATTTGAGTTCTTCACATCTAATATGTTAGATAACTAATATATTTAGGAGGCTTACTTATGTTTAACTCTATTTATTCTACGCTTGAAAAAATCCAGTTCAACGGTGCAGTTTATGTAGAAACGAGCAATAATGAAATTGTAGATGTGACAATAGGCTTTGCTGATATGAAAAATTTAGTTCCGATTACGGGGGAAACACTATTTAACATTGCTTCCTTAAGCAAAATGTACACTGCTGTGATGGTACTTCAATTAATAGAGCAGAAGGTGATTCATTTTAAAGACAACCTAACAAAATGGTTTGATACAAGTATCTTTAAAGATGTAACGATTGAAGATTTGTTGATGCATACATCTGGTATACCAGAATATACAGGCAATTCTTCAGTTGAAACTATTGAAGATATTTTACATAACAAGGAGCCTTATTTCTCACCAGGTAGCGGGTGGCTTTATACAAATACAAATTATGTTCTGCTAGCTAAAATTATCGAACAAGCAAGTCAACTATCTTATGAGGATACTTTACAAAGAATGATTGCCCAACCTCTTCAACTTCAAAACACGACAACGAAGCCAAAATTGAAACTAACTGCTGTCGGTAAGCTATTTGATTTTATAAATCAGAAATATATCCATGTAACAGACGATCTGATTTTTAAAGATATCGATAAGAAGCACGATTTTTATGGTGACGGAGGCATTTATGCCACAGCACAAGATATAGCTCGATTTGTAAAAGGGTTTCTTCAAGGTAAATTAGTATCGCTTGAAATGGTGAATCGCGCCCTTACTCCTTCACCGTTACATAGCTCATATGGTTGTGGATTTATCATTCAAGACGGTTCTATTGGTCACTCTGGTGGTTGGCCTGGCTATTCATCGCATTGCTTATGTTCTGTGACAAGCGAAGAGGTGACGATTCTCTTAACGAATGAAGAGGTAAGCCCTTTTTACGAGCAGCAAATATTAGAATTTTTAAACCAACCCAATGATAGTAAAGAACCTGATGCTCCAAAGCATCCTAATATCATGAAATTCAATAGTGCTGATAATCTCGCAGGTACTTATCAACTCGCTGATGAATATGGTACATCCTTCATAATTAAAGAGGGGATAAACTCCTATGTTATATCTTTCGATGACCAACATGATACCCATTTATTTAAAGTTGAACCTAACCTGTATTGGATTCGAAACACGATGAGTTATATCCATATTTATGAAGGAATCTTTATTGATGAGGGTGTAGAAATACCATTTCATAAACAATAGTCATCTATGAGTGTAACTTGATCATATGAAATAGGGACACACTGGAATACATCCCCAAGCCAAAGCAAGAGAAGTAATCTCAAACAAAAATCAATGACTATCCATACATTTATGTTTAAAATCAATACTAACAAATGGATTTTTTTATGTTATGATAATATTAATCCTCTAAAGGAGTCACGGCACCCCAGATATACAGCAAATGAGGAGATTCAATCATTTTGAATCTAGAGTTTAACAAAGGGGTCTCAATTGATATTCCTTTCCACTGAGAACATGGATCTTTGCTCTCAGGTTGAAGTTTTTTTGCTGTTAAGATTGCTGTTTACAAGTCGTTGGTGAGAAAAGCATATTGGGGATGATCGCTAATCCAAAATTGGTGGTACCACGATGTTATTGCGAAGAGCATTTTTCAAGTCCAAAAAAGCAGTACAGCGCAAACTAGGGGGCTCGCAGGGCGGTTATTCACTGGAATCGGAGCAAACCAAAGCAACATTCCTTGCAAGTAGTTGGGAGAAGGCCTTGGTTTTTATGCATCCCGATTGACTATCTGGATGAATGAGTCAAGCAGGCAGGTGCGCCTATATCTTTTCTACAAATACATTAGCATGTAAGGACGGTAAAAATGATCAACAGACAAACTAAAACAGACGTTATCTTGATTGGTGCCGGAATTATGAGCGCGACTTTGGGGACAATGCTGAAAGAATTAGCACCGGATTGGGAAATTACAGTTTTTGAAAAGCTCGCTAACGCAGGAGAAGAAAGCTCTAACGAATGGAATAATGCAGGAACAGGGCATGCTGCGCTGTGTGAGCTTAACTACACCGTCGAGAAGAAGGACGGATCCATAGATATTAGCAAGGCGATTAAGATTAATGAACAATTCCAGCTTTCAAAGCAATTCTGGGCTTATCTCGTAAGCAGCAAATTAATCCGTAATCCGCAGGATTTTATTATGCCTTTGCCTCATATGAGCTTAGTCCAAGGGGAAAGCAATGTCGCCTTTTTAAGAAAACGTTTTGAAGCGCTATCAAATAATCCGCTGTTTCAAGGTATGGAATTCTCCGATGATACGGCCAAACTATCGGAATGGATTCCGCTTATTATGAATGGCAGAACTACGAACGAGCCGATGGCAGCTACCAAAATTGACACCGGAACGGATGTTAACTTTGGCGCTTTAACGCGCATACTGCTTGACCATCTGAAGAGCAAAAACGTTGCGATTCAATACAAGCATAGTGTGGATGATCTGAAGCGGACGAAGGATGGCTTATGGGAGCTGAAGGTTCGAAATATGCAAAGCGGTACTGTCGAACGCCATACGGCAAAGTTTGTCTTTATCGGCGGCGGGGGTGGCAGTCTTCATTTGCTGCAAAAATCAGGAATTCCTGAAGGCAAAGGTATCGGTGGCTTCCCGGTAAGTGGATTGTTCATGGTATGCAATAATCCGGAAATAGTAGAGCAGCATCATGCCAAGGTATACGGGAAGGCTCCTGTTGGCGCTCCGCCAATGTCTGTCCCGCATCTGGATACTAGATATATTGATAACAAGAAGACATTGCTGTTCGGGCCGTTTGCTGGCTTCTCACCAAAGTTCTTGAAGACGGGCTCCATGTTCGATTTGATTACATCGGTGAAGCCGCATAATCTCTTTACGATGCTAGCAGCTGGAGCGAAGAACGTCCCATTGACAAGATACCTTATTCAACAAGTCATGTTATCCAAAGAAAAGCGCATGAAGGATTTACGGGACTTTGTTCCAGAAGCAAAAAGCGCGGATTGGGATTTGGTAGTAGCGGGTCAACGTGTGCAAGTTATTAAAGATACGTCACACGGCGGCAAAGGCACTCTTCAATTCGGCACAGAAGTAATTAGTGCTGCTGATGGATCGATTGCTGCCTTGCTTGGTGCATCTCCAGGTGCCTCAACAGCCGTTCATGTCATGCTGCAGGTCATTAAGCAATGCTTCCCGCAGTATGTGAAGGAGTGGGAGCCAAAAATCAAGCAAATGATACCTTCCTATGGTGTATCGCTTGCGGAAAACCCGGAGCTATTTAAAGAAATTCATGCGTTAACTGAACGTACGCTTGGTCTTAACAGTGAGCTTCAGCCCGTTGTGTAGACGATAAACATAATGAAGAGGCCTTAGTCCTGAGATTTACAGGATCAAGGCCTTTTTAGTAATCAAATACATCGGCTTATATGCCCATTTGTTCTGGGCATGCGTTATGGATTTGTTGTCTCGAAAGATGCTGCCGCAGCTGCGAGATAATAAGCCAAACCAGTCTGCTGACTCTCGAGCATGTTAAGATGAAAATCATCATTAAGGAAAAATCGCGTCTGTGCTGCAAAGTCTTTAGCAGACGTATTGTGCCCATGCTTATTCAAAGACGCCAGATGGTATCGAATAAGACTGGCTATTTCCTCATCGTTATGCTTGATTCCATCTCGTAAGGAATTAGCCATTTTGTTCATGAATGTCATGGCTTCAACTGCTTGTTCATTGATATTCTGAACTTCCTCTGGAGCAACCTCTAGAGAATCCATTCCGTACGATGTCTTCAAATACTCATTTTGTTCAATCAACGCTTTGTTCCACTCTTCTTCATTTGCAAACCCGATAAACATTTCCTTGTTATCCATCGTTTCACCATCCTTAATACACTCAATGGATTTACGTAATGTTTGAACAATGGTGTCCAACCTGTCTTTACGATGAAGGATTAGCTTCTCCTGCTGCGCAAGAAAAGACAATCGATCAGAATGATGTTCCATCATGTCCTTGATTTGATCTAAGGGAATATCTAATTCTCTGTAAAATAAAATCTCTTGTAGACGTTCAAGCTCTTTCGTTCCATATAACCGATATCCAGCCTCGCTTCTCTTGCTAGGCAAGAGGAGCCCAATTTTGTGATAATGATGGAGCGTTTTGATTGTAATTTTGGACATTTCGGATACTTCTTTTACGGTGTACAAACGTTTTCTTCCTCCCTTCCTTATGAAGTGTAAGGCCTTCCCTAAGAGGAGAGTCAATACGATGTCAAGACATCCTTCTCATAATGTATTGACTCCTCCCCATAACGTCAAATCCCCTCAAATGTAAGCAAATATCTTTTATCATAACGCATTCGAATGTATAATCATGGAAGATATTGTGACAACCAGCATACCGGCCTAAGATATGCGTATCATGTACAATTACAGGAATAGAAGAGGGGACAATCACTATGACCGCGTCCAATAAAACGCTAAGAACATGTAAAAGGGGACATCAATACTACAAAAGTACAGATTGTCCGACTTGTCCGGTTTGTGAGCAAGAGCGCAAGCCGCAGGAGGGATTTCTGGCGATTCTCTCAGCACCAGCTAGACGCGCATTGGAGCGCAATGGAATAACCACGTTGGCAGAGCTAGCTAAGTATAGTGAAAAAGAGATTATGCAGGTTCACGGAATGGGCCCAGCATCATTACCCAAGCTTAGAAATGCTTTGCAAGAAGCGGGCTTGTCATTCAAACCATAAACAAACGAACAGCCGAATGATGCTGATTATCCTTCAAGTTGAAAGTTGAGGCGAATATGGATGTCGCTGTGGGGTCAGATTTTACTATACGGAGTAGTAGGAGCACTACTGTACTGCGGTTTGTATGTTTGGACACCAAAGCTGGTGAACAGGGGCGTCTCTCTTTTGTTCTCGTTTTGGTTCTTTTTATGGGCACCAGTCTTTCTGTTGATGCCCATGAGTATATTGCTGTATTGGATAGATGGCGGTGTTCTATCTCTAGCATCCTTCATAGAGCGATTCCGCTTAACGCCCATTGAAAGCCAGGACTGGCTGTGGGTCATTGGAGCCGTTGTGTTCACTATTTTATGTGATCAGTTATTAGAACCGGTAGGTAAGTACTTTGCGCGCAAACGCTTCTTTGCTCCACCTCAATACCTTCCGGCGCCTTTCAATCCGCTCAAGAAGTTTTCCATACCGCCCACTGAATTTTTTCATACACCGCTGCGTCGGAATGGGAAGCTGCTTGCTTGGTTCATTCCTCTTCACTTGATTGCTATGTTCAGCGAAGAGCTAATCTGGAGAGGGTATATGCTTCCTTTGCAAATCGATCTATTCGGTTCATACGCTTGGGTCGTTAACGGATTGCTGTGGGCTTGGTTGATACATGCATGCTTAAAATGGCATTTTATCGGAATGCTTCCTGGCATGCTCATTGCACCATGGATTGCACAGTATACGGGTTCGACATGGGCTTCGTTCGCTGCACATGCAATTGGCAATGCGCCGCTCTGGATCTTGTTATGGGTTGGCGTAATGCATACGCCGACTACGAAGGTGGATAAAGGCTGCTAATGGAGGAACTTCGTATGCACAGCAGTCCAGCAGCTCAGATGCTCCAGTGTAGCAGTAACGAAGTACTGGCCCAATGTAGTCAAGAGAAGAGGGTTCGATCCTGCATTCGAAGGTTAACAGGAACTAGGTATGGTGTGGAGAGCGCGAACATGGTTAGTAACGTAGGAGCAACAGCTTCCACCCTTGGAAGACGGTTGCTCCTTCCTATGTCATCTAATTTGACCATTCAACATCTGAAGTTATTGCAGTGCTTTAATCGCATATTCCAACTCTACATCTATACCATCCACATACTTGGTCTTAAACGTTTCTTTTGTTAGCGGAATTTGAATATCTGGGGTAACGCCACCTTTTCCGCTAAAGTCGCTGTCGACTTGAATCTCATGGTTGCGGTTCAATGATCTGCCGTCTGGCACTTGAACGACATATCCCTCTGGTAGTTGAATGGTAATCGGAGCCGTGTATAAACCGAATGAGCCGTTGGTAGGCGTAAATCCAATGATTGTGACATTGGGTAGTCCTTTCAAGGCAAGTGGAATTCCTTCTCCAGAGCTGACCGTTTGACTGTTGATTAAGATGGCGATATTCCCGTTGAACGATGGTTTTGTAGGCGTGAGCGTTCTAGTTTCATTATGATTCAATTCGAATTTGTGGGTATACCTGTTATAATAGCTCGTAATTTCGTAAAAATGTTCTTCCTGTACAAAATGCCGGGCTATATCCGCTACTAATTGGTCTTCACCGCCTCTATTATCTCGAACATCAATGATCAATCCTTTCATTTGCTGATCCAGATATGCCTGCAACTTGCTGGTCAATATTTCTTCCGGACTTGTAGAGAAGAGCTCCTTCTGAAATGAATTAATCTTCAAATAGCCGTACCCGCTGCTTAATAATTGACCTTCGATGATGTCCTGTCCAGCATTGTCCCTTTGTAAAGTTAGGAAGTTGTCGTCATATGCCTGAAGTGTAACCTTTTGGGTTTCGTTTCGTTTAGATTGATAAAGGCGACTTGCACCTCTTTGCCAATTGGGGCTCGTGTCATAAGCAGACCTTGATGATGCATCTTCGCTTGCTCTGTAGCTAATGAGGTAACAATGAAGCCTGAGTTATTATAAGCTTCTTTCGCATCACGGCCATCCCAAGTCACAATCTCTGCACCGACCTTGATTCCTTTCTGTTCAGCAGCACTACCCTTAATGACCTTATTCACGAGTATCGTACCATCATCCAGCCGGATCGTGGTTATGCCGAATCCGCCTCCAATTTCAGCCTTAAGCTCTGACTTATTTTCTTTAAGTCCGACATGACCATCGGGAATGGAACTGATGTATTCCTTCAAGGTCTGGTAATAGAGAGCTTTATCCTGATTTTGCTCGGCTTTTTGGAATATTGGCTCGAACTTACTTCTGAGTGCTTCCCAATTGATTTTTTTCCAATCTCCGAACGGGTATTCCATAGACAGTCGCTCATTCATCTCCACAAATGCTTGGGAGTAACTCATATTGCTTAATTCGCTGTCAGGATTGTAACGCAGTTGCCCTGCTAGCATCAGTGCAGCTATGAGCGGGATCACCCCGACGGTACAAATCACAATTCGCCATACTCGATACTTAGGAACAAGGATGCGTCGAGAAGCCTTGAATACCTTTTTGATTGTGCAAACGAATAGCAGGAAAGTCCAGGCATAGATCAATAAGGATAGATCTGAAGTATCCCCATCTAGAATGCTTATCACTGCTCCAAGAAGGGCGATACTCGGGACAAAGTCTAACCACCTGTAATATTTCTGAATCGGTACAGCATACCAGATCAGAACAAACAAATTCAAAGCGCTAAGGATTAAATCCCAGACCGTAAACCACTTGATGGAATCAATCGTGCCGTAAAAGCTCATGAAAGCGCACCTCTCCTCATAAAATCAGTTTCTATATAATGCCATTCAGAAGCTGCTTGAACGATACATAAATTGTTCCTAAATTTTCGCACGCTCGTGAATATTGCTCTACAGTATGTCTAGCTAAACAGCAATCTTATTTTGAAATGAGCTGATACTTATTCATAAAGGAATCTTTGCATTACTGTTTTTATTAATGTTGTTAGGCATTACCGGTTGTGGAAGTAAATCCATAGTTTCTATAGAGCTAGAGTGTCAACGGTTGGAACGAGTGGAGACGTGCAGCAATTATAGCAGCAGTAATGAGCAGATCATGAAGAAGTTCGAAAGGGCGATCAATACAGCGACGAAATTGTCCGGCGCATTAAATTACGCAGCTGAATATCGGATGACCATTACTTATTCAGACCATACGATGCTAAGTACGATTTATCATTAGGTTCAGAGAGAGGAAAGAAAGGCTTATTAGTCGACCTGAATCAATCGGAAGTAGGATACGAAATAGGAAAAACCTATGCCAATCAATTGCGGGAAGTTATCAACAATTCGATAAAAAAGTGAGTATCCTTAATATGGCGGTTTTTTACGCAGCGTTGTAGAATATCAAATCGATGAAAATGAAACGAGGTGAATCTGTGAACAACTCGTCGATCATCTTATTTATCGTTATTTTTATTCAACTGCTTAGACAGATACTCAGCAGATTGATTATCGGATACGAAAAAACGGAGATTCGTGAAGAAGGCAAGAAACTACAATGGTGGGGCTTGATCCTAGTAGCGATCATCTATTTAGGTGTTTTCTTTCTTTATTATCATTACATCTATTCCAACATCATCGTACTGAAGATGTTTTGGATATCATTTTTGACGATTTCAGGAGCATTCAATTTTTTTATCGAATGGAAGTATTCCAGCAATCGAAAACAGTGTATCGTAACCGCGATCATTTTCCCTCTAGCTGCATTACTGGTTGCCATTGTTATTTATGAACCTTGATCTTGTATGTCCTATAAGCCACCCTCGCGATACCCAACATTCTCCTATTTATTTAGAAAACTTTAGGTGTTACACTAATTTGTCGATAGCGTAACGGATATTCATTATGTCTGTTCTTATCAAGTAGCTCAAGGTAACAAAATACAGTCATCAGGAGGCATGATCATCATGAAAAAACGTATTGCTGTAAGCTTACTTATTTTTATTTTTGTCCTTAGTGTGGCCCTTCCTGGACAAGCTTCGATGGAAGCGTTTAGCCAAGAACCGATTATTAAAGATGGAAATCTCGAAAAATCGATTCGTTCATGGATAGGTA
This sequence comes from Paenibacillus sp. E194, assembly GCF_000935845.1. NCBI lineage: Bacteria > Bacillati > Bacillota > Bacilli > Caryophanales > Paenibacillaceae > Paenibacillus > Paenibacillus sp. E194. The sequence goes on along the minus strand of NZ_JMDX01000046.1, from coordinate 13,925 downwards.
AAAAAGACGATGAACCACTTACCAAGGAGGATTTAGAATCTCTCACTGTTGTATCTTTATCAGGTAAAGGAATTAAAGATCTGGAAGGATTGGAGTATGCCGTCAATATCACGGATCTAGATTTAGACATTAATGAAATTACTGATCTTACACCGCTAAAGAAACTCTCAAAGATCCATACTCTTAGCCTCAAAGCAAACAAAATTTCATCGATTGAGGAATTGTCTACTCTGAAGGAACTGAAATATCTATTAATAAGTTGGAATCAGATCACATCCCTGGATGCAGTGAAACAATTGCCTCGTCTAACTGAATTGGAAGTCGAGCACAATCAAATTTCAAACGTTCAAGCTCTCTCTAGTGCCGCAGAATTAACGTATTTGAAAATGCGCGACAATGCGATAGAAGACATATCTCCTCTCGGAAACATGAAAAAGCTAACATATCTTAATGTATCTGACAATAAAATTAAGGATTTCTCGCCGCTACGGATGCTGTCCAAAAGTCTGACGTATCTGGGGATTGATGGCGACCAGGTTACTGATCTTAAGATGCTAGAAGGATTTAATAATCTCGAAGGTCTCTCTGCTAACAACAATAGCATCGAGAGTCTTGCCCCTTTAGCGAAATTGACTAAACTGTCTACATTGGAACTCTCTTCTAATAAGGTTAAAGATTTAGAACCGTTAATCCATTTGAACAAGCTGGATTCCCTCTACTTGAATAACAACCGAGTGTGGAATTTGGAACCGTTAAGAAATTTGAAAGCCCTAAAAATCCTACAGTTGAACAGCAACCGGGTGTGGAATTTGGAGCCGATTCAAAATAATAGTTATGATTTTCATTGGGATACGGGGGCGGAGCGATACGGACTGCAGTTGAACGATAACTACTTGGACTTAAGCGAAGGAACCCCAACCTATAAAATATTTAATAAATTGAATGCGGATCATTATGGTATTAAGTCTCAGCGCAAGACTCAACGCTTGATTATCGGCAACAAGACGGCCTATTTGGGCGACAGTATCTACAATTTAACAGCAGCGCCATTCATTCAGACAGGCCGTACTTACGTACCTATTCGTTTCATTTCCGAGAAACTTGGGGCAAATGTAAATTGGAACCAGAATTCGAAAGAGGTAACGATTCAAAAAGACGGTAAAACGATTCGTTGGGTTGTGGGGAATAAGCAAGTAAAGATAAACCAACAAACCGTGATGTCCGACGCTCCTTTACTACTGAGAAATAACACCACTTTTGTTCCTGTACGCTTTGTGTCGGAGCAGCTTAATACTTCTGTTGAATATTTAGGCAGCAAAAAAATGGTCATCATATTTGAGAATAAGACCAAATAATAAAATTCAATATCAAAAGTAGGACGCATCTAAGGACATTTAGATTGCGTCCTTTTTTTAAAACTTGACGTTACAGACAGCACGGAGAATCATTATGGAGGAAATTTCTTTTGAAAAAATCGAGTTAATCTAAGACAAACGTTAAAGAAGTCCATCCTTAAGCAGAATGGACTTTCTCAAAACTTGCTGTTGGATAATTAGTTTTTACCATTCTTTTGGCTCATAATTTAAGTCTCTAAATAATTGAGTTTGCTCTTGCTTCGTTAAATCTCTCCATTGTCCAACAGGAAGGTTGGCTAAATGAATATTCATGATTCGGATTCTTTGCAGTCGGCGAACGCTGTATCCTAATGCAGTGCACATGCGGCGAATTTGGCGGTTAAGGCCCTGTGTTAAAATGATTTTAAAATCAAATTTTGATAATTGAACTACTTTACAAGGAAGTGTTTTTGTACCTAATATTTTGACACCCTCTGACATCCTCTTCAAGAATTCAGGAGTAATTGGCTTGTCTACTGTAACGATATATTCCTTTTCGTGCTTATTTTCAGCACGCAGAATTTCGTTAACAATGTCGCCATCGTTCGTAAGGAGGATTAAGCCCTCTGAATCTTTATCCAGGCGCCCAATATGAAATATGCGTAATGGATGGTTGACGAAATCAACAATATTCCCCTTTACACCTTTTTCTGTTGTACTAGTGATGCCTACAGGTTTATTTAAGGCAATATAGACATTATGCTTTGCTACTCGGTTTAGGATTGGATTTCCATCTACTCGAACGTCATCCCCAGCTTCAACTTGGCTGCCTATAGTTGCAAGTTTACCATTAATAGTAACTCTTCCATCGGTAATTAATTTATCGGCACCTCGTCTAGATGCTTTTCCAGATTCACTTATATATTTATTAATACGCATGCTGACACATCCTTAATGAGAGGATTATTTAATTAGATACTAACTATACTTTATTTTAAGGATGAATCACATACTATTATTCAGATATAATGGATAAAAATTTGTTCCAAAAGTATCCATCTTTTTTCTGCAGAAGTTATTATTAAATTTAATTAAATTTCTATTTTCTTAAATAGTTAAAAGGTTAATTTACTTATATCCTAAATAGAGAAGGCTGTATTGTTGGAAGAATAACGCTAAGAAGGAGTTTATCGATATTCCTCGAACTTTTTTAATTTAAGAGAGGATAAATTAGGGGGTTAAAGGCACGAATAATTAAGGGAAAAGGAAGGTTCATGATGATTCAATTCCAAAAAAATAATATTACTGTTTTTCAAAGTGCACTATATATGACTACCACGGGAATCATTCAAACTAATGAAGCAATCATTATGACGGATCCTAACTGGTTGCCTAACGAAATTGAAGAAATTAAGCGCTATATAAATAAAGTTAAAGGTGATAAGCAACTATATATTATTTACACACATAGCGATTTTGACCATATTATTGGGTCAGGGGCCTTTCCGGAAGCTAAGGTAATTGCATCTAAACAATTAGATGAAAATCCAAACAAAGAAGGCAGCATTCAAAAGATTAAACAATTTGATCAAGGGTACTATTTACATAGAAGCTATTCACCTGTTTATCCAACGGTAGATATTGTTGTTTCAGCGGATGGACAAAAATTAGAATTAGATTCGATAACCATGACATTTTATCTAGCACCTGGTCATACGAATGATGGTTTATTTACAGTGATCGAGCCATATGGTCTATTTTGTTCTGGAGATTACCTGTCAGATGTTGAGTTTCCGTTTATCTTTAGCAATTATGAAGACTATGTAAATACTATCAATAAAGCTGAAAATATTTTGCTAAATCATCAAATAACGACTCACATACCTGGACACGGATCGACAACACAGGATCAGGAGGAAATTCAAAAAAGGATAGACAGTTCAAAGTATTACTTAAAACAGCTTCTTCATGATAACGGAGAGTTAGAAAAATATGTAAGCAGGGAATATCCATTTTTTGAAGGAATGAAAAGCATTCATGCTGACAATAAAGAGATGGTCAAGGTGGTCAATCAAGAATTCTCAGAAGAAAATAACCTCATTTAGCCACATCACGGAGTGCCTTATCACAAAATAAGGCGAAATTTACGACGACCATTAGAACATCGTATATCTAGAGAGACATTTGTTAATACCAGTCTATGTAAACACCATTTAATAACCAGTAAATTTGCCAGTCGAAATTTTCTCTTGAATCATCATTTTTCGCATTGTATTTGATAAGTGAATTAGGAAACTAAGAAAGAGAAAACGAGGGATCAAAATGTCGTATATCGTTGATTTTAAAAATGTGTCTACGGTTGGTTTAGAATCTTCACCTGTAGCAGAAACACTTGCTGGTTTACGTGCTAACGAGGCCCGTTACTTCATGAATAAATACAAACATGAATTTACGGTTGTACCAGCTAGCGAAAGTCAGGAGAACCTTGATTACGTGAACCGAATCTTGAAAGAGGAACGTGATATTGAGTTTGCGGCCACCCCTTTAGAAACGTCGCGCTTTCAAGTGGAAAATATTCAATTCACCTACGTTTTTTATGAGGATGGTCTTGGGCTCAATGTCATGTATACGGTGGATGACCCGAAGAAGCGAGCTGTTGGATTTAAGCTTTCTGAGGGGATGGAGGTACCAAAGGAGTTAGAGGGGAAGTTTAAGTTTGCCAGACAGAAATCAAAATTGGCGGGAACAATTCGAGGCTCGTATTTTGTGATTAAAGCACAATATGAAGTAGGAAATAGCGTATAGAGCGAATAGGTATGCCGGGGAGTTCGGAAAATGATTTAGCGTTCTCACTTTCTTCACTGTCTTTGAATTCGTTATGCAGGCCATCCACACAGGATGGCCTTAAAATTTGCCTTTAAAGATGCACGATGAACCGGGGCTCTCAACAGCATGAGCTGCTATAATGACGGTTTTTGTTTTGTGATGGAAGAGGGTGATGATTTTGCTCGGTACCATGCCAAGGACTCGGTGATGATATCGAGCAATGCTAATACTACGATGGCGTTTACGAGCCATTCCTTCAACCGAGGCCAGGTCGACACAATAGATTTGAAGTCATTTCCATCGACAGGCAGAAGGTTTGAAGCGGTCAAATCTTGAATAAAATGAGGGTTCCATAGCGCTTGATCCGTGAACATGATGCATAGAAGCGTCGTGGTAATAACCGTCATCACGATATGGAAAGCCAGTAACTTGCTTGATCGATAATGCACAATCATTCGGACGATTTGCTTCATAATGGCTAATGCGGCTACGATCCACACAAGCGGCAAATAGTGTCGGAAACCATCATGGTTCAGGAACGGAACGGCCTTAAGCACGCCATCGTGGTTCCTCCATATCCCGATCAGATCAGAAAAATAGAGACAAATTACCATGACCACAATGGTAAAAAAGATGCCTAGGATGGGCCTTCTTCTTTTGATTTTCATCTTTGCGTCCGGAATCAGCGGCAAATCAGAGGGCCTCCACACTTTATTTCTGCTGTCTTTGTCTGCACTATTTTTCCGCTGCCTGTACTCCATCCAAGCGAATACAATGGTTACCCAAAAGAATCCTTGAGCAGCACTCGTAACTAAAGAGCTCAGGTAGCTTGTAACCGGTTCGAGCATCCTCGAATGTGACAGGAACGTATCGATAGTAAATACGGCGGTGAGCCCAATAACGAGCGATGCCAATACAATCTTTAGCGTAGTAAAGTAAGTGTCGATTAACATCGGGCCGATCAAGTAACGCTCGTACCCGCGATACTTCGCGGCCAGCTCATTCGGCGGTCCTAGCTCAAGCAGCACTTCTTCGACATCCTCTTTAGATGCTTGGCCAGTCGGTATGCGCTCCTCCAGCATATCCTCAATCAGACTTTGCAGTTCCCGTTGAATATCTTCTCTCTGTTGTTCAGGCAGACGCTGTGTCACCGCGTATATATATCGGTCTATTACCTCCATGCTACTCTCCTCCTCCAAGGTCACTCAAAATGTCTTCCATGCTGGCGACCAGCTTGCGCCACTCCTGGTTCAGCCCCGCATATACTTCCTTCCCGAACGGGCTGAGCTGATAGTATTTACGGGGACGCGATTCATTCGTATCCCATCTACTCTCAAGCAGCTCTTGCTTCTCCAGTCTGCGAAGCAAAGGGTATAAGGTTCCCGGATCGACAGGAATTCCTTTTTCCTCTAATAAGGATACGAGGGAATAGCCATACTGCGGTTCGGACAACTGACTGAGCACGCCAATAACAATCGTGCCTCGCCGCAGCTCGCTCAATAGACCAACTATCGTTTCTTGTACATCCGCCATATGATCAGCTCCTGGAAATTATTATACTGTGTATCGCACACTATTGTGAAGAGATCAATATCATATATTTTACATTAAAATTTTGAAAAACAGAATCGCTTGGAAAGTGGGCTACTCCTGCTGTAAATGGGGTTTGTTTTAATCTAAGTAATCTACGCGGCCATCCTTGTATCATGGCTTTCAACTTATCTTGGAGCAGGAACGTACCTCAGGAACATGGTAAAATAGCTAGAGTACTTTTTTCCAAAAGGAGGGTTGAGATTTGGATCACACACCAGTGCTAACTAGAACAGCTATCGATAGTTTAATCAGCTACCTCGATTCCTTTCAAGAGCCTGATCGGGAAGTTGGGAGTTTCATTAACGGTTACCTTTGTGAAAGTGAGGAAGTGGCTGCATTTCGGAGAGAGCTTAATGAGTGTGGGTTTCTTCTCGTATTTGATTGGCATGCATGGCTTAACGAGAATGAGATTTATAAAGACATAGCCCAAAACATAGATGAACAGATTCAGAACGCGGACATAGATACGTTGCGGAAGGTAATGACCTGTTATGTTCGCGGCGACCGATTTAATGAAGGGCTTTTCGTGTCGGTGATTCAAAACGGGATCGTTGCGAAAATATTGCAGCGAATTCAACAATTAGCGGCTCAATGGCCATCCTAAATTCTATATATCTTTCGTCTTTCATAGTGTAGTGTGAACGAGTTATGACAGGAACGTGATAACTCGTTTTTTATATCCATAAACATTATAACGTTATATTGACGTCGGTAACATGCGGTGCTACTATGAATTCAAACATTATAATGTTTGGCTTGAGTCTTGATCCTTCCAATATGAAATAAAGTTGTTAGATTGATAGCTTGTTTACTCGAAGCGAGGTGAGCAGCAGCATGAGCGAACGGATCGTCGTAAGAGGCGTAAAGTGTGTGGACGGCACAGAAATAGACATCGTAATTGAAGATGGAATTCTCTCAGCCATCACGGAAGCAGACAAGGTTCAAGGTGACCGGATATTGGATTATAGGGGTACGGATACATACGTTTCGAGCGGCTGGATTGATATGCATGTCCATGCGTTTGAAGAATTTGATCCTTATGGCGACGCTATTGATAAGATAGGTGTCGAGCAGGGAGTTGCGACCATCATTGATGCCGGAAGCTTGGGGGCAGAGCGAATAGGGGAACTGAAGGAGAAGGCAGAACAATCTGTCACGAATGTACTGGCATTCCTCAATATCTCCAAAATTGGGCTGAAGCGTATCGATGAATTATCGGATATGTCTTGGATCGATCAATCAGCGGTGAAGGAAGCGGTAGAACGATATAAAGACTTCATTGTTGGCCTCAAAGCGCGGATTAGTCGGAGTGTTGTGGTGGACAGCGGCATTGAACCGCTTCGCAAGGCACGGCAGTTTTCCGAGGACATGGGGCTTCCTGTTATGGTGCACATCGGGTCAGCACCTCCGGATATTGAAGAGATCGTTCCTTATTTGCAGCAGAAGGATATCATCACACATTATTTAAATGGTAAAGCAAATAACTTATTTGATGCGAAGGGAGAACCGCTTCACGTGTTGAAGGAAGCGGTAGCACGCGGTGTCCATCTTGATGTTGGACACGGAACGGCGAGCTTCTCCTTCAAGGTAGCGGAAGCGGCTAAGTGTCATCACATTCCCGTGGATACAATCAGCTCAGACATTTATCGCGGTAATCGGCAGAACGGTCCTGTTTACAGCTTGGCGCATGTGCTGTCGAAGTTCTTGTACTTAGGGTATACGCTCGAAGAAGTGATCGGCGGCGTGACGACACGTGCTGCGGAATGGTTAGGCAAGCCGGAGCTTGGTCGCATTCAAGTAGGGGATCGCGCTAACTTGACGCTGTTCGAAGTACGCAATGAGCCAATTGAACTCATCGATTCAGAAGGCGATGTCCGTATCGGGCATCAACATATCGTAACCAAGGGAGTGTTTGCAAATGGCGAGTACATTGCATGTAAAGTACGGACTTAAGCGCGTCATTAATGCTAGCGGACGCATGAGTATTCTCGGCGTATCGGCCGTGTCCGATACGGTAATGGAAGCGATGAAGATCGGCGGACAGAGCTATGTGGAAATTGCCGACCTCGTCGATAAAGCAGGCCATTATGTTGCAGGACTCATCGATTCCGAAGCAGCCGTTATTGTCAACTCAGCATCCAGTGGGATTGCATTGTCTGTTGCGGGAATCGTGACACAAGGCAATCGCCGCAAGAGCCTTCGCCTGCATCAAGATCCGATTGAGAAGAACGAGATCATTATTTTAAAAGGTCATAATGTCCAATACGGTGCACCTGTCGAGACGATGGTCTACTTAGGCGGCGGGAAACTCGTGGAGGTTGGGTATGCGAACGAAGGCAAGGCCGAGCATATCGAGGATGCCATTCATGAGAACACCGCGGCAATTCTCTATGTGAAATCCCACCATGCTGTGCAAAAAAACATGATATCCGTTGAGGAAGCTTGGGAAGTCGCGCAGCGTAATGGGGTGCCGCTAATCGTCGATGCGGCTGCGGAAGAAGATTTGCACAAGTATGTGCAGGTATCTGACCTTGCGATCTATAGCGGCTCCAAAGCTATTGAGGGTCCAACGACAGGCATAGTGGCGGGCAAACGTCAAGCCATCGAATGGGTGAAGGTACAGCTTCACGGGATCGGGCGCAGCATGAAGGTAGGCAAAGAATCCGTGTTCGGACTACTGCAGGCTTTGGACGAATATATGGTGAAGGAAGACAAGAGCGAGCAGGAGAAGGCAGAGCTTGCCAAGCTTATGCCGCTGAATGAGCTCCAGGGTGTCACATGCACGATAGTACAGGATGAAGCGGGGCGCGCAATATACCGTGCTCGCATTCAGATCGATCCTGCTCTGGCCGGCACGACGGCGAAGAACGTTGTGAAAGGCTTGCAGGAAGGGGAGATCGCCATTTATACCCGTGACTACGGGGTTAGACAAGGATACTTCGATATCGATCCGCGTCCGCTTATGGGGGATGACATGGACGTCATTGAGTCACATATTCGCAAATTAGTGGGAGGGCCTACTCATGTCTAATATGGATAAACGGTTATACAAAGGACGCGCGGCGCTGAATGTGCTGGCAAACAGTGTGGAAAATGCAAAGGGAATTTTCGAGGCGGCAGAAGGTCACGTGCTTGTTGGCGTCCTGTCCAAAAATTATCCGACGGTTGAGTCGGCTGTAGAAGCGATGAAAGAATATGGCGCTGCGATTGACGATGCAGTTTCAATTGGACTTGGAGCTGGCGACAATCGTCAAGCGGCGGTAGTGGCAGAGATCGCGAAGCATTATGGCGGCGGTCATATCAATCAAGTATTCCCTTCGGTTGGGGCAACACGCGCGAACTTGAATGGCAAGGATAGTTGGATTAACAGCTTGGTATCGCCGACTGGGCAGGTGGGATACGTTAACATTTCGACAGGTCCCGTAAGTGCGGATCAGGCAGACAAGGCCATTGTTCCTATTAAGAGTGCAATCGCGCTTGTACGCGATATGGGTGGGAATGCATTGAAATACTTCCCGATGAACGGGCTTGCCTGCGAAGAAGAGCTTCGGGCGGTTGCGAAGGCGTGCGGTGAAGAAGGGTTCGCACTAGAGCCGACTGGCGGCATTGATCTGGATAACTTCGAAGTGATCCTGCGCATTGCACTGGAAGCAAAGGTGCCAATTGTCATTCCACATGTGTACTCTTCAATCGTGGACAAAGCAACGGGCAACACGAAGGTAGAGGATATTCGCACTTTATACGCAGTGATGAAGAAATGGGTCGAGTATTATGCCTAATATGCCTAAGCTGGGCATGAAGAAGGTAGCGGCCTTCGGCGAAGTGATGATGCGGCTGACGGTGCCTGGCGTGGAGCGATTAAGCCAAGCAAGTCAGCTGGATTACTCTTTTTCGGGTACAGGCGTCAACGTGAGCTCGCAGCTTGCTCGCTTCGGCCATGATGCCTATTTAATATCGCGGCTGCCAGACAATCCGCTTGGCGAGGCTGCGGAGGCATATTTGCGCAAGCTAGGGATAGGCACGGCATTCATTAGCCATGGCGGCAAATACGTCGGCATGTATTTTTTAGAACAAGGATTCGGCCCCCGTCCTGGGCGCGTAACTTATACAGATCGGCTTGGAAGCAGCTTCAATACGGCGCCTGATGATGTGTATTCATACAGTGAGATTGCTGGCAGCATCGATGCGATTCACTTCTGCGGCATTGCACTCGCGATGAATGATGGTGTTCGCCAACATATGAAGGCATTAGCTGCCGCCGTCAAGGCTGCGGGGGGTACTGTCATCTTCGATTGCAACTATCGTCCTGCGCATTGGGGCGAAGAGGGCTATGTGAAGGCAAGAGCACATTATGAAGAGATGCTCAAGTTCGCGGACATTGTCATGATGAATGAGAAGGACGCAATGCTGACGCTCGGGATGGAGACGGAGAAGACGGATCGGCGCGAGCAGCTGGAGGAGTTGATTCCTCGAGTTGCGAAGCTGTATAATATTTCGGTCATAGCAGGTACTCACCGCGCTATTCACGAGAATCAGACGCATTCCTTGCAAGGCTTCATGTATAAGCAGGAATCCTTTACCTTCTCGGAACGATTAACGTTTGCGGTACATGATCGGATCGGAGCGGGGGATGCCTATACATGCGGTATTTTGCACGGAGAATTCCAAGGCTTCGCTCCAGAGCAGACGGTAGAGTTCGCCGCTGCTTCCAGCATGCTGGCACACACATTCGAGGGCGATACACCAATGGCCACGGAGCGTGAGGTACTGCGAGCGATGGTGGAGTCAGGGATAGATGTAGAAAGGTAGGCAGTAACATTGAGATTGTCACGCAACAAACGTCCCTTGTACGTACAGGTAAGAAATATTTTGCGAGAGCGCATTTTGCACGGTGTATATCCGCTTGGGACATACATCCCTTCGGAACCGCAGCTTGAAGAAGAGTTCCAAGTTAGCAAAATTACAGTACGCAACGCGATTATTGAGCTTGTGCAGGAAGGGTATGTGGAGAAAGGAAGCGGCAAGGGAACCAAGGTCATTCGCAATACTTCCGTCTCGAAGCTGTCCAAATGGAAGCGGTTCACGGAAATCCTAGTTGAAGAAGGTCACAAAATTCAGAAAAGAGTCATTCGGGCCGAGGTCATACACAATGAAGCAGGAACGATTCCATTTCATTTGTTTGGGGAACACTGCCTATGCATTGAACGGGTATATGATTTGAACGGAACGCCATATATTCACTATACCCATTATGTAAGGCTTCAGGAGGAAGAGCTCGATCTATCTGAATTGAGCGAGCAGTCGCTGTATGAATGGCTCGAAGATCAGCATATCGAGCTTGGAAAATATAAAGACGAGTTTGCTGTTGCGACTGCAACAGAGGCTGCGAGATCAATACTTGGAGTGAGTCCCGAAATGCCGCTATTGAAGCGTTCCCGCTATTCATATGACATTGGCGGGGCGTTGATTGAATATAGCGAAGGGTATTATCATACGGAACTTCACAGCTATATTGTCAATTATGATGGTTAAATCCATACATGTTCGAATCAGATGTACGTAAATTCGTAAAAGACAGAAGCCCGCTCTTCATGCAGATTTCAGTTAGATGCATAGGGGAAGAGGGACTTCTGTCTTGTTTTGTTTTAGGGGATTGTGCAGTGGGGGAATTGTGAAGAATGATTGACAAAAAACGGAGTTCATTTACAAAAAATTAAAGAATTATGCTAATTTATAGTAAATGATATTGTTAATGGCCTCAATACTGTATATAATACGTTATGGAAATCATTAACTTTCTCTACAAAAGGTGCATCTTCTTCCTCCATAGGGTTACACATGTAGAGTTTTATATGAGGAGGTGTCCAGCATCACAAGCAATGCCTAATTCGAGCCTCATAAATGTCTATATTCGTTTGTGCCTCTACACTACTTCGTCACAATTTGTCAGGAACAGGTTTTGCCCGTAATCCAACTTAGATCCCCATCACAGTTTACGATTTTTCAACAATAACCTTAATAACCACGATCATGACGAGCAATTATAACTTCATATAGCCATGTATCTTATCTCTTCTGCGGATATGATTGTGAACTCTTTTGGAACAGAATCCACGGATGATGTTTCCAGACGCTTACGAATATTTTTCGAATAGGGGAGAGTCAACGTGAACGCGAATCCTAACGAATGGTATCCTTTGACGCAAGCGCAGCGCAGAATCTGGTACACAGAAATGATGCATCCTAATACGTCGGTTACTACCGTTGCTGGAACAATGTACATACGAGGCAAGGTAGACGTTGAGATTTTGAAAATGGCGATATATCAAGTGATCATGCAGCATGATGCCTTCCGAATACGAATCGCAATGACAGACAATCAGCCGAAGCAGCAATTTGCTCCCGTAGAGCAAATCGTCCCTCACGTTGATTACTTAGAGTGGGATAATCAGATTGAAGCTGAGAGTTGGTTACAGCGGTTTAATCATATTCCTATCCATATGTTCGACCCAGCGTTATACCACTTTGTCATATTTAACGTCAATGATGAGGAAACATGGTTCAATTTGAAAATGAATCATATTGCAACGGATGGAGTCTCTTCTCATCTTATCGCTTATAAAATCATGAAGAATTATACCGCAATGGTGAGTGGCAACGCGGACACGGACGAACAAGAGAGCACTTACCTGGACTACATATTCGCGGAACGAGAGTATGAACAATCCGATCGATACGCGAAAGATAAGGCATATTGGCTGGATAAGTTCAGCACAATGCCAGAAGTGATAGGCATCAAATCTTACCCTCCTCATTCAATCGGCACAGAGGCCAGTCGGACAAGCACCACGGTTAGCGGAGAAATGTACGAGAAGCTTTACCGATTTAGCCAGCAGCACAATATCAGTCTCTTTACTCTATTTCTAGGTTCTTTATACGCATTTCTATACAAGACGACAGGGAACAACGATATTGCTGTCGGTGCCGCTTATGCGAATCGAACTTCCAGGCAAGACAAGGATGCGCTGGGCATGTTCGTAAGCACGGTAGCCGCTCGTTTGACGATTACCCCAGACCAAGACGTACTAACCTTCCTACATAACGTTGCCAAAGAGCAAAAAGCAATTTTGCGGCATCAGAAGTATCCTTACAACCAGCTTATTCTTGATTTAAGAGAACAAAATAATAGTGTTGAGATTCAGGATTTATACCGTATTTCCATCGACTATATGCCGATACGCTGGTCCAGTTACGGAGAACTAGCTGTCCGCCAACGCAGCAGCTTTTGCGGTCATGAGGTGGACGATTTTGCAGTTCACGTAGAAGATATGGTGGATGATAATCAGATTATTTTCAATATCGATTATCGCAAGCAGTTGTTCGAAGAGCATGAGGTCATTCGTATGATCGAACAAATGATGACCATCGTTGATCAGATGTTGAATAATCCGAGCCAGAGCTTGCAGCAGTTGTCCATGATCAGTGATAAGGAAGCTCAGATCATCCTGACACGCTTCAGCAACGGGAATTGGTCAACGCCGCAGCCAGTTGGACGAACGATTCACCAGTTGTTTGAGGAACAGGTCGAACGCACGCCTGATCAGGTCGCTGTCGTGTTCGGAGATCGGCACCTAACCTACAAGGAACTGAACGAACAAGCCAATTGCTTCGCTCGAACATTGCGAGCCCATGGTGTAGCAGCAGAGCAATTCGTAGGCATCATGGCAGACCGCTCGATTGAGATGGTCATCGGTATTCTTGCAATCTTGAAGGCGGGTGGAGCCTACGTTCCGATAGATCCTGAGTACCCAGAAGAACGCATCCTGTATATGCTGGAAGACTCAAATGCAAGAGTACTCGTATCGCAAAGTCATTTGCAGACGCGGGTCGGTTACACAGGAACATGGGTATTGCTTGATAATGAGAACGACTACGAATCAAGCCGCGATAACTTGGTGCCTGTCAACGAAGCACATCATTTGGCGTACGTCATCTATACATCCGGTACAACTGGCAAGCCGAAGGGCGTCATGATTGAGCATAAGCAGATTACTGCCTTGGGGGATGCATGGAAGCATGCCTATCAATTAGATGAACCGGGAATTCGGACGCTGCAATGGGCAAGCTTCTCCTTCGACGTATTTACGGGAGACATGGTGCGAGCGCTGCTGT
>NZ_JMDX01000045.1:0-32636 GCF_000935845.1 Paenibacillus sp. E194 | reverse complement strand
TTCTCAACAATCTGAAAGACGGCGGTACGTATACCGCCGTCTTTTTTCGATTAATCATTGCTTTGTCCATTCAGATTCATATGCGATTTGCGATTCCATAAGGTTGACATCACAAGTGCGGCAAGCAGGATTACTGCTGCGAACATGTATGGCGCATTAATGTTCAGGTCGAATAAGAAGCCGCCTATGGCCGGCCCAGCAATGATACCTAGGCTTGTATAAGTAGAGTTCATTCCTGCGACAAAGCCTTGATTTTCTCCAGCCATTTTCGAGAGTAAGGAAGTGACGGCTGGACGAAGAATATCACAAGCGAAGAAGACAATGCTCGTCACAACCATAATGGCTAAGTAACTGCTTACGAATACCGTGGCTATGATGAATAATGCCGCTACAACGAGGGAAGCGTGAATAATATTTTTCTCCCCAAATTTCGCCACCATCTTCTCAAAGAACAGAATTTGCGCAACAACTCCTAGAATTGAGCCGATCGTAATAATGAATGCAATATCTTTGGCCGTAAATCCAAACTTCGCGTCAACGAACAGGCTGAACATCATTTCGTATGCTGCCAATCCAAACGCGAGCACAAACACGATGAGAAACGGTACAAAATAGACGGACTGCACTGATTTCTTCATTTCAGCAAAGAAGTTGACGCGAATATGTTGTGCACGGTTTTTCTCCATTTGCTCCTGAGATAGCGATTCTTGCAGCAGGAAGATGGAGAAGATTGCTGCGATGAATGCAAAGGCTGCCGCATACGTAATAACGGCTGGCATAATGAATGCATCACTAATACCGCCTAATATTCGCGATGCAAATAGAACCCAAGCTTGCGTTCCAATTCCGAACAAGATCTCTGAAAATGAAAATAGACATAACCCAAATACGATCATTTTCTTTCTCCCCAGTGTCTCTACCCAAGCCCCTGTAAATGGGGAGGCAAGCAGCTGAGCAAAAGCAAAAGCCGAAATCATATATCCGACCATTTGTCCGCTTAAGTGCATCTCCTTCGCAATGGAAGGCATGACAGGTACAGCAAGACCAATACCGACGTAAGCAATAAATAAATTAAACAATACGAGTGCTAATGACATTTTTTCTTTTGTGACTGTACTCATGCTATTCCTCACTTATTCAATTTTCTATCTTTCCCGTAGTGTGATCAGGTTTCGATAGCCGTTATTGTTCTTCCTCAGACCCCGTTATTACTCGGTTGATCTTCTTGACTGTACGAAGCATCTGTTCCAACTCCTCAAGCTTAATATGAGCAGAGAACTTTTGCACAATCGTCTCATCCGCTTTGTTAATGAGCTCCGCATATTTTGTTCCTTCCTCTCCAAGAAGAATAAAGGATTCGCGCAGATTATCTGGATTGCTCTCACGGATAATAAAGTGTCCAGCCTCCAATTTTGACAACACCTGACTAACCGCGCTTTTGGAAATCGAAAAGGCTGATGCAATCTCATGAGCAGTCGTCCGCTCATTACGCATAATAAACAGCATCGTATTTTCTTGTTGCACCGTTAATTGATAATCATCTATTTGTTTTGCTCCCTTGTTATAGACCGTGTAATAATCTTGAAAAGCATCATTGAGCTCGTTCATAACTCTTCGGTATTCCGCAATCATATCAATTCCCTCCATAGCGGTAGTATTCACTTCATCCTCAACCAGAATCAATTCAGTTTCATAGGATAAGTACATTTTAGTTTAGTTAAGTTTACTTAACTATATAGATGGAATATGCTATTGTCAATTCATTAATGGGGACAATGGATGAGGTTAAACGTCGATTGATAGAGTAAGTTGGTGATTCCAGCATACGATTGAGGTTTTTATGGAAATCAATTCATGCTATACTGATTTCGTTACTACAGATGAGGAGGCTAAAACATGTTGATAAACAAGTTCGATACATTGCTCTGTGCAAAGTCTTACCTATAAACAACGGCGGTTGTTTGTATAGAGCCAAGCGTGCTTGAACCGCCTTCATCCGTGACGGTGAGATATGTTTATATTGAGACTTTGCCACCTTACTATCT
The DNA here is from genome assembly GCF_000935845.1 of Paenibacillus sp. E194. Taxonomy (NCBI): domain Bacteria; kingdom Bacillati; phylum Bacillota; class Bacilli; order Caryophanales; family Paenibacillaceae; genus Paenibacillus; species Paenibacillus sp. E194. Next base: position 30,591 of record NZ_JMDX01000045.1, on the reverse strand, counting down.
AACTAATATAAGGGGTAGAGTTATCATGAAATATGTCAACGCGGACATTTTACCAAAAGAACTGCTAAAGGAAGTACAGAAATATACGAACGGTGTCATGCTGTACATTCCGAAACGCGAGGAAGAACGCAGGGCATGGGGTACAAAAACCGGAAGCAGGAAGCTGCTGGCCTTCCGAAATCATGAGATTCGTAACAGATTTGCCGAAGGCGCAACAATCGAGCAGCTTATGGAGCAATATTTCCTGTCTTATGACAGTATTAAGAAAATCGTGTATGCCAAGTTAAAATAGATGAATACAATGCGCAAGCCACATCAGATTCCCGTCTGACGTGGCTTTTTCTGTGCAAAGAACGATTTAGATTTGTTTGCTGTCTAACATCTCTCCGGGCAGGTTGATAAAATTAAATTCAGCTGCACATGCGAGCAGCCAGACCTGATTATCGACACGGATAATAATTCCGCGAAAAGCTCTACGCAGGCATTGGTCGACTATATTACCATTAGGTTCGCCTACCCAAATGTGATCGGGAATTGATGCAGATTCATAGAAACGGAGAGGGTTCAAATGAAGATAGATGGAAAGCGTGTTCGTCTTTCAAGGGTTACTGCAGATGACTTAGATTTTATTTGTGGACTTGAGACGAACACCGGTATCTGGTTGTATGAAGAACAAGTTGAATCTGATAAAGAGAAAGTTAGGAACAAGTATCTTGAACAGATGAATTCAACATCCCAATATGATTTTTGTCATAACTAATGAAGTTGATGGAAAGGAAAATCCAGTTGGCTTAGCTCAAATATGTAGTTACTCCGAATACCGAAAAAGCTGGGAAGTCGGATATGCAATTATTCCGGAATTCATAGGGCAGGGCTATGGGTACGAAGCGATGAATCTATTACTTGAATTCACATTCCATCAATTACGAGCTCATAAAGTCGTAGGCATGTGTAATTGTCACAATGTGAAATCCATGAATTTGATGGAGAAGTTAGGAATGAAAAGGGAAGGGACTTTCAAAAAAGAATTAATGTGGAAGGGCCAATGGGTTGACCAATATTTTTATGCGATACTCGATACCGAGTACATACAAGAAGCGAACACATCTATATAAGTTGAACTAATCTTTTTTCACATTAAAATCCTCTATTCTCGCAGATAAAAATCCTTTATTACACAAACGCTCCTTTAACAAAACAATGGAGGGTTTTATGCTGCCAGAAATGGTGTTTTATAGCGTGATATGTAAAGATAGAAAATTGAATTAGGGAGAGTACGGATGACATTCGATATTTTTGAGGGGAATTTAGAAAAGTATGCGGATCCTCTACATTATGATGATTTGTATAATAATTACAAAGAAGATTTAGATTTTATTCAGGAGTGTGTGGAAAAGACAACACACCCGATTATTGAATTAGCATGTGGTACAGGAAGATTAACGATTCCATTGGCAAAAAGAGGATATGCAATGTATGGGGTTGATATTCATCAAGGAATGCTTAATTTAGCCATTGAGAAAGCAAAAGCATCCTATGTAAATATTCACTTCTCAAAACAAGACTGTACCCAATTAGATCTGCCAATCAAATCACCATTTATTTTTATGGTAGGGAACTCCTTTCAGCATTTTTTAACAAATGAAAGCCAGAGTGCTTTGTTAAAATCAGTTAAATCTCATTTAATGCCAAACGGTGAGTTCATCTTTGATACTCGTAATCCAATACTAGAGGAATTAGCAGTAATTGATGAAGAAGAAAAAACTTATACCAATGCCAATAATCAATTGGTGGTTGAGAAACATCGTGATGTTTACAATCATCAGACTCAAGTTATGCATTGCACTACAATTCAAAATACCATCGTGAATAATATGAATACTATCAAGGAAGATTCGATTTCTTTACGTTACACATACCCGATGGAAATACAAAGACTGCTTTCTGAACACGGACTTTGAGTTAATTTCCATGTATGGTTCTTGGAAAAAGGATTCTTTTACTAAAGATAGTAAATCTATGGTTATTCATTGCCGTCTTACATTTTCCTGACGCTATCCCTTGATTGGCTTTACAAAATGCATTCTTTATTCTTATTTGCGATAGAAACGTATTGAACCAACATGAAAAAAGTGCCCTCTTGACGAAGGCACTTTTTGTCATGCAGCTGGCAATCCGTCGAATTCCATTTAACCCAGATGCTCAATCAAGTTTGCGAGCGGAACCTCTTGCTCCTGTTCTGGATCGTCAAGTGGGTAAATTCGAGCCGATTCGTTGTCGGAATCTACATGCTGAATATAGACTTGTCTTCCGTTGTAGGTTACGTTAGCCAGCATTGGAGAGCCTGCGATCTCTTGCGCGCGTTGTGTGTTCATGCCGATACCTCCTGCAATCATCATCTATACACTAGTGTGTGTAAATGAAATGGAAATTAATCGGAATGAAGCTCATCATCATCTCAATGGCTTGCCTTCTTTATAATAATAGTGCGGATCGAGGATGATGAAGAAAATATGAACGCCTGGATATCCTCGCTCTTGCAACATTTGGTCGATGCTGGCGGCAACGGCGTCATGCGTTTCTTTGTCCCGTTGGAACATCATAATTTCGACCGAAAGTGGAGTGTTCGTAATAATATGAACGTTCAGTACTTCAATCTTGACCTTCTCCTGCTCCACGAGAACAATCGAGGAAAATTCCTCTACTATGTCTGGTGCGATCTCTTCCACGAAGGCATCTGGAAAAGCTTTAAATCGAATGTATGGCATATAATTCCCTTCAATCTGTTCTAATGTTCAATATTGTGATTTTAGGCGCAAATCGATGGAAAAGTCAATTCCCTTGTATCGAAACGATGCACAATCCTTATTTCTGCAGCAGGTTGTGAATCGATCGCGGCAGTTGCGGAATCAACTTTGTGTTTTACGATCTGGATGGCAATAAATTCGATGTCAATGAATGCGTCTCGATGCATCGCTCACCAGAAGAAGTGGATAGAGTAAAGGCTCATTTATTTAATCCTATTAACAAATAAACATGATTCGCTTCGATCCTGTTTGAACAAACAGGATCTTTTTATTACACTTAAGAGATTCATAGCATAAGACAGAGAAGACAATGACGCAACGGGAGCGAAGAAATGATGGAGAGACAATCGATGAGGACTCAATTGATGAATGTACTTAACGTGGTTAATCTTGGTGAGAAGTTAAAGTCTGAACTGCGGCACAGCTGGCTGTCGAACGGCAGACAGGAGAGCGTGGCGGAGCACACGTGGAGAGTATCGCTCATGGCCATGCTGATTGAGCCGTATTTAGATCAAGAAATCGATACCGCCAAAATGCTGAAAATGATCATTATTCATGATTTAGTGGAAGCAGAAGCAAAAGATATTCCTGCATTCGATACAATGAACAACGAACAATTGCGAGAGCAAAAGGCTCAGAATGAAATGAAGGCCATACAACGAATTCGGGAAACATTGAAAGGGGATCTAGGGCGAGACGTATATGACCTGTGGATCGAATTTGAACATAAGCAAACGTATGAAGCCAAGGTTGCAAATGCTTTGGATAAACTAGAGGCTCAAATCCAACACAATGAGGCGGATATAAGCACATGGATTGAAATCGAATACGAGATGAGCTTTATGATGGGGAAGCATACCGACTTTAGCCCTGTATTGTCCCAGTTGAAAGAACTCATTGAAGAGGAAGCAGAGAATAAATTACGACGTGCAGGTATTGATGTAGACAATAGGAGGAATCGAAAGACATTGTAAAGAAAACGAAAGGAATAGCCACGATAAGGGGGGACCGATTTGAAAGAAAAAAAAGCACTGCTTGCTGGAGCGAGTGGGTTAATTGGAAGTGAATTGCTGCCTCTTCTATTACAATCGGACTCCTATGATCAAGTTACTGCGATTGTAAGAAGACCGCTTGGATTGGAACATCCGAAGCTGAAGGAAATTGTATGTGAATTTGATCGGCTTAAAGAGATTCAAGATCAGTTGGTTGCGGATGACGTCTTCTGTAGTCTCGGGACAACGATAAAGAAGGCGAAGACGAGAGAAGCGATGCACAGAATCGATGTCGACTATCCGTTCTCCATCGCCAAGCTGGCCAAATCAAAGGGAGCACGCCACTTTCTTGTTGTCAGTTCAATGAATGCGAATATCCATTCGCCATTTGCTTATTCCAAAATGAAAGCGCAGCTTGAGCTTAACCTACAAAGCATTTCTTACGAAGCCTTGTCTATCTTCCGGCCATCGCTGTTGTTAGGAGAACGTACTGAATTCAGATTTGCAGAGAATCTGGCCGTCAAGACAGCAGGCGTCATGTCCGCATTGTTCAGACGACCAATTTCTAGCCGATTGGCAATTGAAGCGAAAATCGTAGCGCAAGCGATGATCCAGGTTGCGAATCAAGCTCGCACAGGGGTTGCTATCTACACACCGAATCAAATAAAGAGCGCGGCAAAATGAATACGTCACATAACTCCGGGGGACTAAGGATATAAGCTATTTTAATGGGATACAGATACACATCATCTAAAAATGATAATGACCCCAGTACGCCAATGCGTTGGTGGGGTCATTTTGTGTGTTCAATTCTTGGAAAGCTATATTGCTTCTTCCACTCAAAAGCTTAATTACTTACTTGATCGATTTAGCATATTCAGCGGATTTCGTACCCGCTTGACGACCGAAGATAATGATCTCCGCAACGGAGTTACCTCCGATTCGATTCTCGCCATGCAATCCGCCTGTCACTTCACCTGCAGCGTACAGTCCTGGGATAGGCTTGCCGTCCTTGTCCAGCACTTCTGTATTCGTGTTGATTTTTACGCCACCCATGGTGTAGTGAATCCCTGGGCCGATTTTGATCGCATAGAATGGGGCAGCTGACAATTCATGATCCATCCCCGTTTTTCTGTCGAACTCCGCGTCTTTCTTATTTTTCACCGCACTGTTCCACGTATCGAGCGTTTTTTGCAGCTCTTCAGCCGGTACCTTAATTTCTTCTGCCAGCGCCTTGATCGAGTCTTTTGTTTTGACAAAGCCCATCTTTTCGTACTGTTCGATGGCTTTTGCTCGTGAGCGGACACCCGCGTCAAATATAAGGAACGCGTTTTTCTCTGGCAGCTTTGTAATCGCAGCCGTTACACTGTCTCGGGCAGCCATCTCGTTAACGAATCGCTTCCCTTTGCTCGTAACGAGAATCGCACCTTCGCCGCGCACAACTTCACCAATGAGGTAGGAGTTTTCCTGCTGTACGGTAGGATGCACCTGAATTTGCTTCAAATCAACCGTAGTTCCGCCCATTTTCTCAACCATAGAGATGCCATCGCCTGTGCTTCCCGGTTGGTTCGTTGTGACATAGCCTTTCAGGTCAGGACGAACTTCAGCAATGCGATTCATGTTGGCTCCAAAACCACCAGCTGTTATGACGACCGACTTTGCTGCAATCGTTTTTTCTCCATGCTGGCTGAATCCCACCTTCACTCCGGTTGCTTTGCCATTTGAACTTGTAATTTCTTTAACATCCGCATTTACAAATACCGGGATGCCTTTTTCTTGGACATTTTTAAGCAATCCAGTCACGAGATATTGGCCCACGGCTGAACCGTCTTTGGGACGGTGCGTCCGCTTCTCGCTCATGCCCCCGGTAATGGTTATATTGTTAAGTGTGATCCCGATAGAATCAAGCCAATCGATTGCTTTGGCCGAATTGTCTACGAAGAAGTGGAGCATGTCCTTATTGTTCGTGTTATGTCCGCCTTTGAGCGTCTCTTCATAAAATAAGTCATTTTTATCCGAGATGCCTTGTTCCTTCTGGAACTTCGTTTCTGATGCATTCATACCCGATGATGCTTTGCTTGTATTGCCGCCTGCAACCGGCATTTTCTCAAGAATGACGGGATTCATTCCCGCCGCCTTCGCCTCAAGCGCGGCAGTCATGCCAGCACCGCCCGCGCCAACGATGACGATATCGTAGCTATCCTTCAATTCCTCAAGCGGGGTATACTTCGCCACTGAAGCACCTGATGTGGCATCTTTTTTCCCCTTATCCTTCTCTTCTTGTACATTTTCGTTCTCGCCCGCATTTGTCTCGGGCTTCTTGCTTGCATTCCCACAGCCTGAAATCATAAGCAGCATAGAGAGCAAGAGAATCATGACGATGGTTGATTTTTTTTTGCATGATGCGCAATCCTCCACGATGGAATCTGTTCTTGTCACTTGGATGAGACACCCTATATCGAACTAAGCGTTTTATCATATTTAGCATGTCATTTTCAGCTTTATATTATTTATGAACATCCGTAACGAAGATGGGGAGACATGCACGATAGGAGTTGACTTTGCCCTTAGGGGAAGAGGTACAGTGGAGTTGAACAAAGAACGATATACAATCCATACTGATGACTGGATAAAAGATAAAGAATGGAGGTTATTTCTTGTTATCAATTGGAGAATTCTCGAAAATATGCGGAGTATCGACCAAAACGCTTCGATATTATGGTGAAATCGGATTAATTAATCCTAGTGAGATTAATCCTGAAAACGGATATCGGTATTATTCTATTAAGCAGCTTTCAAAAATGCTTTTCATTAACCGTTTGAAATCTTATCACTTCCCACTGGAGGAGATTAAAGACATGCTCGTGTGGGAGGAGAATGATTCAGAAGAAAAGTTATGCGATTCCCTGAACCGCAAGCGAGAGGAATTGCAACTCAAAATCCAAGCATTAAAACTCACGCTTGCACAAATGAATCATGATATTTCAAATTTAGATGAGGGCGTATCGATCATGTCGTACCTTGATCATATTGAAGTGCAGCTTGTTGAGACTCAGCCTATGAATATTTTGTATATGCGTCGGATGATGAGCAGCGATGACTACGCTGCAGGATATGGCAAGTATTTTGGCTTGCTCTATGAAAAAATTGCCGCCGATCATCTCACAATGACGGGCACACCAATGACGATTTATCACAGTCCAGAATACAACCCCGCGGGCAACGATACAGAGTTTGCTATTCCGATTCAGGAAGCGGTTAAGGGGTCAAGAGATTTGCCGGAAGGACTATGCGCAAAGTCTGTCGTGAGGGGGCCATATGCGGAGTTAACTTCGGTATATGCCAAGTTAAGGGAGTGGGTAGAAAAAGAAGGTTATGCACTAGTGAACTCCCCCTATGAAGTCTATGTAACTGATCCAAATCAAACCGCTGAGCCTGAGGCAATGGTTACCGAGGTGTATTTTCCTGTCAAGAAAAGATAGAATCTGAATCTGTCATCATACTTAATGTGATTAAACAAATTAACGAGGATAGTGCTCTTGAAGGAGTTGCGATATGAATAGAAATGACATAACAACTACAGAGTGGCAAGTTGAAGTCCCATCTGTCTTAGGAATGGATGCTAATACGTTATCAACGCTTGAACCTATCATAATATCAGAGTATAGCAATTTAAACGGGATTGTCATTGCGAGACATGGATTCATTGCTTACGAAAGGTATTTCAATAGCTTCGGCCCAGACGATACGCACCATGTAGCCTCGGTAACGAAAAGTGTGCTCTCCACGCTGATAGGAATTGCTATAGATGCAGGCTACATTCAACATATAGACCAGAGGGTTATCGATTTCTTCCCTGAATATGTGCCTGATACGGGTGACAGTCAGAAGCGAGAAATCACCCTTCGTCATCTTCTCACGATGACGGCTCCTTATACATTTGAGGACTGGCGGGAGCCGCTAGATAAGATGTGTATGCAGTCTAACTGGACGATTTATACGCTGGATATGTTAGGGCATAACGGAAGTATTGGAGCTTTTAAATATTCAACGGCAGGGGCACATTTACTATCGGCCATCATTACACGCAGCACAGGACAGAGTGCCCAATCGTTTGCCAACGAACGATTATTTGCACCCATCGGCATGAGCATAATTCCTGATTTTGAAATGAAGGAATATGACTTTGAGCATTTATTCGGGAAGAAGGTAATAGGGTGGGTGAAAGACCCGGATGGCAACTCTACAGGAGGGTGGGGACTTACATTAAGTCCCCGTGATATGGCTCGGTTCGGTGTTCTGTATTTGAAGCGTGGCATGTGGGACAATCATCAAATCATATCAAGCTCATGGATTGATGAATCAATAGCGATGAACCTCAATCATTACGGTTATCTATGGTGGCTGCGTGAAGAGGATGGGATCCTTGCTTACATGGCACTAGGCGATGGCGGCAACGTTATTTGCTGCGTTCCAGATCAAGATCTAGTCATCGGCATTGCATCTGAATTCATCACGAATCCTCGGGATAGATGGCCACTGATGAAGAAGATTATCTCTGCAGTAATAGACTAAGTAAGTTTGAAACTTACGGTTTCACATTCTCCAAGCTATTCTCGAACATATCAATGATTTCAAGGAATCGTTCAGCTTCACGAAATACATGGTCGGCTAGCAATGGATGAATAATGCTCTTGATTTTACATGCATCGATCAAGTCTCTCGCCGTCTTTTTGAAATCACGCAGGGAAGTTACCGAGACGCGGTTCTGATCCAGAAATTGTTCCAATAGCGGCTTCGTCTGCGATTGTGGTCGCATGTGATCTAAATCAATCGCTTGATAGAGAAGCTGGTCAAAGTCATGACTAAAATTGCGGGCTTGCTCAACTAATTGGCGTTCAGATGGATCAAGCAAATGCCCAATAAACTTCGCATGATCGGCCATGATTTTCAAGAAGAATACATTTTCATTAATGATTGCATCGGGGAGCGGATCCAACTGACCACTGTTCAGCTGTTCCATACGATTTCTGAAATAGTTGGCTTCCCTGCTCGTATGATCAATAAGTAAGGGGAAGTTATTCGCGCCTGGCATTTGGCAAGTGAGCACAAAGCCGAGTATTTTGCGTTTGAAGGCCCAGATGTACGCCGCTGCGTTACGCACTTCTGTGTTAAAACGAACAATTTGTTGTGGATCTGTATCTTCCTTATAAGCATGCGATTGATTTTCTATCTGCTCAAATAAGGAATAGAACTGGTTCGCTTCATTGATAAGCTGTGTATCCTCACATCTAAATCCTAACTTTAAAAACAGGGAATGTTCCTTCATAATGCGCGACCAAAAACGTATTTCGTCTAGCGAGCGCGAGACAAATAAGTTCGACATAAGGCACACCTCCAATGGGTCAACAATGTCTTTAGTTCATCGTATTCTCTGGCTTTCAGAATATGTAATAATTCAAACATAGGAAATGAATATTAGCGCAAGTATTAATTTGCAGGTATTGAATGAACATGTATGTAAATAAACAAGAAATGAGCTGAAGTACCAAGAAGAGCTTGAACCATCAAGCTCTTCTTTTTGTTGAACTTAGAGCACAGGATGTGGTTCTTCGCCTAAAACAGAAACTGGAACCTATCGCTAATGTTATCCTTTCAGGAAAAGTTCGTTATAATAGACTCAGGAAGTGAGGAAAGGAAATCAAGTATGAAAAAAGTCATCGTTGTAGGAGCAGGAATTCTTGGGGCATCGACCGCTTACCAGTTGGCTAAGTTCGGAGCGGATGTCCTTATTGTAGACCGCAAGGATCAAGGACAAGCTACAAACGCTGCAGCAGGGATTATATGTCCATGGCTGTCACAGCGACGCAATAAAGCTTGGTACCGATTAGCGAAGGCCGGAGCCCATTTCTATCCACAGTTAATCCAGGAACTCCAGAACGAAGGGGAGACGGATACGGGTTATGCGCAAGTGGGAGCTCTCTGTATACATGAAGATGTTGAGAAGCTCAACAAAATGGAAGAGCGCGCATACGCGCGTAAAGAAGATGCACCAGAAATCGGGGAGATTCAACAGCTTGATGAAGCAGCGACACAGGAACGATTTCCTCTGTTGGCTGAGGGCTATCAATCCGTACATATAAGCGGTGCCGCTCGAGTAGACGGTCGTGCGCTTCGTGATGCTCTGCTCCGATCCGCTCAAAGAAATGGTGCTGTCTTCATAAATGGAGATGCCATGCTTCAATATGAGTCGAATCGTGTTACAGGTGTAACCGTAGGTGAACATAGCTACACATCTGAGCTTGTAATCGTATGTGCAGGAGCATGGGCCAATCCGCTTTTTCAGCCATTAGGACTTGACTTTCAGGTAGGATATCAGAAGGCGCAAATCATGCACTTGCGAGTTCAAGGGGAACACGACACTGGCAGCTGGCCATTAATTATTCCGCCTTCTGATCAATATTTGCTTACCTTTGACCAACAGAAGATCGTGATTGGAGCCACACATGAAAATGATGTCGATGGTTATGATACGAGAGTTACAGCAGGGGGAGTACAAGAGGTTCTGAATAAAGGATTGCACTTGGCACCACAGTTGGCGGACAGCACAATGGAGGAGATTAGAGTCGGATTCCGCCCATTCACACCTGGCTTCCTCCCCGTTATTGGCGCTATTCCCGGCTGGGATGGGCTCATTGCAGCCAATGGGCTAGGATCATCTGGATTGACGGCAGGTCCTTATTTGGGTAGCCAACTTGCCAAAATGGCACTGAATATGGAGCTCGATATCGATCCGACTGACTATGATATTCGAAATGCAATTGAATCGGTCTAATGCTTACAAGCTAACAATCAATGGATATAATCATGATACCAAGTACACCTATCTCTGTAGCTGCCTTCGTCTGCGAAGGCAGCTTTTTCGTGTTGAGAAGTAGTCCGCGTAAAATACGTAACCCAAAATATTCTTGTACGTATAATGATAATAAATGTTGACGAGTTGACGCATGCACAACGAACAATCTTATCGAAGTCGAGGGAAGACACCTGATGAATGAAGCACTTATCGATCATGCCCATACCGCATACCGGCATGCTGAACAGCGAGCAGCGCAATATTTTGCAGCGTTGTATGAACAGACAGCTACGAAGACTTACGTGACTAAGTTAACAGAGGATTTTCGTTTATGGAAGAAGGGTCATCTTCCTCGTTATTCATGGCTTTCTCTTATTTCGAAAACTAGGAAAAGGCCAACTACGAAAGAGTACAACAGGTATATTCAATGGTTGAATCAAACTGGCAAGCTAGATGATTACTTGGATCGAAGCGTATCCTACATGTACATGAGAGATCTGGGCAAGCCACTAGATTCTCCTGACATACGCGCTCGAGTGAAACGCCTCGCTGCCGATATCAAGCAACAGATTATTTCCTCTCAGGAAACAAGGGGCCTGAATCATCCTCCAGAATTGATGAGCTTATCGGGATTGTATCGATGGGCCCAGAAGGAGGGGATTGAAGAAGACGTCATTTGGGTCATCAACAAGCTAAGTGCTGTATCCTCTCATATTCCGAAAGAGATGAATGCAGAGCATGCCCAGCGCAAGCTGATTAAGATCATTCTCGGGGTAGTTCTGAATATGAAGGAAGAGATAGATGATAATGCGCCCCCAGCAGACCGCGCTAAGCTGCTCGGTGATGCAATCAGACTGGGATATAGCTATGGTTTGACCTATCCGTTCATTGACGATCTTCTGGATTCTGGAGCATTATCGGCAGAGGAACAAGTACAATATTCACATATGATTCGAGAGGCATTGATTACTGGAATCGTTCCGGAGCTCGGAACGTGGACGGGAAAGCACACAGATATGTTCCAATTTATCCACTCTGAGCTGTGCGAGGCGTTCACCTATATTAAGGGTTATCAAAATCCACAGTCTGAGAACACTTTTTTCGAACAATCCTATGTGTTTTTTCATTCCCAGGACATTGATCGTGTCAAGGATCTAGCAAATGCAAATTATACGAATGAAGAGCTCTATATCCCAATCATCTTAAAATCATCATCTTCCCGCATAATCGTCCGTTCGGTTATCCGTGCACCTGAGGATTCCGGGTTCGAACACCGGACATTCTATTACGGAATCTATAATCAGCTGGCGGATGATTTCGCGGATATGTTCGACGATATGCAGGACGGAGCCGTAACGCCCTTTACGTATTATTTGAAGTATCATCAACAACGGCCTGATTTACTTAATCCGTTCGAATTGTACTGGTCAGTGATCTCCCATATTATCCATCATGTCCATCATTCTGATGCTGCGACGCGCGAGGTCATATTGGATCGGGCAATCAATGGCTTGAAGCGCTGCAGAGAACGGGTAGGGGAAGCGAAGTATGAAGAAATCATGGATATATTCGACTTCAATGAACCGGCCTTTCATTCTCTTGTGCAACAGATGGTGCAGAAAGCGGACAACGTGGATTTCTTCGATAAACTGCTTCGCGATCAGCTCGTTATCCAACTCGCGAACAATCGGAAGGAGAAGGAACACTTCCATGCTTCGATTGCGACAATTCGACAAGAGATTAACAGCATACTGCACATCAACAAGCCTAGCTCGCTTCCGATTGAAGATTCGCTCTTCGACGCAGCCAATTACAGTCTCGCAGGTGACGGGAAACGATTACGCCCTATATTAACTTGGGTCATGGGTGTGAACGAATATGGGCTGCAGCCAACTGCCATCCTACCGCTGCTTCGATCATTGGAATATATGCATACGGCTTCCTTAATCTTCGACGATCTTCCGTCTCAAGACAATGCAGATACGCGCAGAGGAAGACCGACGCTGCACCATGTATATAATAGTGCCACTGCGGAACTTACGGCTCTATTGCTAATCCAGAGATCGATTCAAGAGCAATCATCACTAGATAAATTCGATGCTGCTACTGTTCTGGACTTAATTCGGTATTCGGCGTGCAAGACAGAAGAATTGTGCAGAGGCCAAGCGATGGACTTGCAGTCAAAAGGAATGCCGCTGACGTTAGAACAATTGAATGCAATCTGCTTCTACAAAACAGGGGTCGCCTTCGAGGCATCGCTGGTCATGCCTGCAATTCTGGCCAAGGCTCCCGCAGCTGAGGTTGTGCTGCTCAAGAAGTTCGCGTATCACGCAGGCATTGCCTTTCAAATTAAGGATGACTTGCTTGATAAAGAAGGAGATTCATACGTGCTCGGGAAACCGGTAGGACAGGATGCGGGGAACAATAACTCAAATTTTGTGTCCATCCTCGGTGTGAATGAGGCAAGAAAGATGATGTGGGAGCACTATTGTCTTGCAGCAGAAGCGTTGCAAAAATTTCCTCGAAATAATGCATTTTTGAAGCATCTATTGAATTATTTCGTTACCCGGGATCGCTAATTCGGACATTACGTAATCATAATGTATATATAGAAAAAAGTTATAGACATTTTACCGCGTAAACCGCGGTTTTTTTATGCTCTATTTCGTCGTGAGGCCTTCTATTGAGCATCGATTCACGAAAGGGCATGCCCGAAAGTACATTCTGACTCTGCCCGCATGTACGATTTCAAATGTCTATTTGATCGCTATAATGACAGATATTCATGCTAGTAGAGGAAGGTGATCACACATGGCAGCGTTCTTGTATAAGCTTGGTATATCAGCTGCTCGTAACAGAAAGAAAGTCTTGTTTGGAAGTATAGCAGTACTTATCATCGCCGTATCAATTGGTCTTGGCATGGGAATTCATTTAAACGGTGAAATAACCATTCCTGGCACCAAATCCGAGGAAGCAATGAAAGTGTTGAAAAAGGAGTTTTCGGAAGGAACTGGCCCTGAAGGCGGCACAATTCAAGTGATTTTCAAAGCCCCTAAAGGTCAAACGCTTGCATCGAAATCCACGCAAAACATAATCGCCAAGACGCTAAAGTCTATATCAAAAGACTCCGAAATTGCATCAATCGTCAGCCCATACGAGGCAGGTACGATCAGTTATAAAAAAGAAATCGGATATGCGGTTATTACGTACAAATCCGAGGCTTTGCAAGTCACAGCTGCATCTAAAGAGCTCGTATTGAAAAGTGTGGAGCAGGCGCGTATTGAGGGCTTGCAGGCTGAACTCGGCGGAACCGTCGAATTCTCCGAGCTTGAAATTGGCGGGACGTCTGAGATCATTGGCATTATTGCCGCATTTATGATTCTGGCGATAACATTCACATCCTTGCTCGCTGCTGGTTTGCCTATACTGACAGCAATCATTGGACTTGTGATCGGGGTCATGTCCGTCATCATTGCCTCTAATTTTATTGAAATGGCATCATTCTCTTTGATTCTCGCCATCATGCTCGGGTTAGCAGTCGGAATCGACTATGGTTTATTCATTATTTCAAGATACAGACAAAATCTTGTTGAAGGCAAAAGCGTGGAGGAGTCCATTGCGCATGCAAACGCTACCGCAGGCAGCGCTGTTATTTTCGCCGGATTGACAGTTATCATAGCACTTGCCGGATTAGCCGTAACGGGTATTCCATTCATTACGGTCATGGGCGTGGCGGGAGCATTCACGGTACTTGTGGCCGTACTCATTTCCATCCTCGTCGTTCCTGCGCTACTAGGAATGGCAGGTGAGCGGATTCGTCCGAAGTCGAAAGCTGCCTCCATTCAGAATCCTCCTAAAGACAATGAGCACTCGAGTCGTTGGGGACGAATCGTTACGAAATATCCATTACCGACCGCGCTTGCAGGTATTTTGCTGTTAGGAGCAATAAGCCTCCCTGCACTGCATTTACAAACGGGTCTACCGGATAAGGGCACTAAATCGATCGACACAACGGAACGCCGCGGGTATGATTTAATAGCAGAAGGATTTGGGCCTGGTATGAACGGACCGCTCGCTATTATTCTTAAGGCGGAGAAAACAGACAACGTGCAAGCGACATTCGCGAAGATAGGAAAGGAACTAAGCAAGCTGCCAAATGTGGCAATGGCAACGCCACCCGCTCCGAATGCAACGGGTAAAGTAGCCATGGTAACAATTATTCCTGGAACCGAGTCAAAAAGTGAGAAAACAACCGATTTGGTTCATTTAATTCGCGATAAGGCGGATGAGTTTAAGCAACAGGATCAAGTTGAGGTTATGGTTACAGGTTCAACGGCAGTAAATATTGATATCACCGAAAAATTAAATGAGGCTTTGCCTAAATTTGCAGCTCTGATTGTGGGACTTGCATTAATTCTTCTCATGATGGTATTCCGTTCCATCTTAGTTCCAATTAAAGCCGTGATCGGTTATCTTCTTACGCTTACAGCAACGCTTGGATTCGTCGTATTTGTCGTTCAAGATGGCAATCTGGCTAAGCTGTTCGACATTCCTGTAGCCGGTCCTGTATTAAACTTCCTGCCAATCTTGACTGCAGGCATTCTATTCGGATTAGCCATGGACTATGAAGTATTTCTAGTCAGCCGCATGCGCGAAGAATATAACCATTCAGGAAATGCGAAAAATGCTGTATTGTCCGGTCTTAAAAATAGCGGCAGCGTTGTAACGGCAGCCGGCCTTATCATGGTTGCCGTGTTTGCAAGCTTCATCTTCGTTGAAGATACCATGATTAAATCAATGGGCTTAGCATTAGCATTCGGCATCTTGTTCGATGCATTTATTGTAAGGCTGACAATCGTACCTGCGGTCATGACCCTAATGGGCCGCTCGGCTTGGTACCTGCCGAAATGGCTTGGACGCATATTGCCGAATATCGATGTTGAAGGCGAGTCTATTGAGAAAATATCGGAGCTAAAGAAAGAAGTCGTCTAAGTAAGATCGAATAGATATCTGATAGTTCATCATTGCCCAATCGTACATAAGGGGATCTTCCCTTATGTACGATTTTTTCATGTTTACAATAAGGGTATAATAGAAAATAAAATCGAAAACCGGAAAATGTTGATGTACTGGATAGAACGAAAGGGGAGGACTCATGGAAACGGGAAACGAGTTCAAGCAGAGGTCGCACATAAATCGATATAACGAATTACCCGATGCCATGTTTAATGCCAGAGTCCCGAGCATGACTTGGGTTTTTTTCATTTATTTCATATCTATGTTTGTACAGATATTACACGGGCCTTCATTTATTTCTTTATCCTTCTTTTCGGGATTGATGCTTCTCCACGCCTCATTAATTTGGCACTTCTCATCTCTTACGGCAAAATATCCTTGGGTCTACTTCATGATTCAAGGCCTAATTATTATGGGATGTGCGCTTATTATGGATCAGGCCCTATTTATGGTCTTGCTTGGGATGTATCCCGTGTTGACGGGACAAAGCGTTGGTGTCTACGATGACAGAAGTAAAATAGTAATGCTGTCCGTTGTGTATTATGTATTATTTCTATCGACTCTCTACATGATGGGGCAATCCGAATCAATGGTTTTAATGACGATCTTGTATGCGATGATGAACGTCATTCTCGTTTCGTTTGCCGATTTATTTTTAGAGCAGGTTCATGCTCGGTTCCGTACCCAAGCCTTTCTTGAAGATCTAGAACGCGCACATCGCAAGGTTGAGGAATTGACATTGGCTAACGAACGTCAACGAATGGCTCGGGATTTGCATGATACGCTGGCCCAAGGTCTTGCGGGTATTATTATGCAGCTGGATGCTGTCGATGCACATTTGACGAAAGGCAACTCCCAAAGAGCACAAGAAATCGTTCAACATTCCATGGTTCATGCGAAGAAAACGTTATCGGAAGCCAGGTTGGCGATTGATAATCTTCGATCCAAAACGTTTGCAACAGTCGACTTCTCGGATGCGATTCGCAACGAGGTAGAACGGTTTAAGAATGCCACCGGCATTCAAGTGCTTCTTGATATGAACATGAAGGGAAGCATACCTAAGTTGATGATGGAGCATGGACTTTACATAATAGGCGAATGTTTAACGAACGTTGCGCGGCATGCGGAAGCCAATCATGTGTGGCTATATGTTCGAATAGAGGACGGAAACATGAAGTTGGAAATCAAAGACGACGGGATAGGGATTGCTTTGAGTCAAAAGAATTCCTTAACTGGACATTATGGATTAATCGGCATAAAGGAGCGAGTTCGCATCTTAGGGGGAACACTTATTATAACGAATAATATTCCTCGCGGAACGCTGATTCAGATAGATACACCTGAGAAAAAAGGAGAGAACTCATGACTTACAACGTACTTATCGTCGACGACCATCTAGTAGTAAGAGAAGGGCTAAAGTTTATGATCGAGACGAACGATAATTATCAAGTCGTAGGAGAAGCAGAGAACGGATTGGAGACTCTCCGACTATTGGAATCTCTTACGCCCGATGTCATTTTGATGGACTTAAATATGCCTCAAATGAGCGGATTGGAGACGATGAAGGAGCTAAAAGAAAGGAACTTCGATATCCCCGTCGTTATATTGACGACTTATAATGAAGATGAGCTGATGATAAGCGGGCTGGAATTGGGGGCAAAAGGATACCTCCTGAAAGATACCGGCAGAGATCATTTATTCCGAACGATCGAATCCGCGGTTCGTGGCGATACGCTGCTGCAGCCTGAAATTATGGAAAGAGTATTCGCGGCAAGGAATAAAGGCCATGATGAGCGAGATACGTCCACAGAACAAACGGTGCTATCCGAGAAGGAACGAATCGTCCTTGAGGCCATTGCGCGGGGTTATCGCAGCAAAGAAATAGCCGGCGAAATGGGCATTTCCGAACGTACGGTCAAAGCTCATCTGACGAGCATCTATAACAAGCTAGGAGTGAATTCCCGATCTCAAGCAGTCGCCGTCGCGGTTGAACGGGGCATCATCCAGTTTTAAGATGCCTGAACAGCCAATTGATGAGCCTCACATTACATGTTGAAATTGAGCCGATCTCGCAGCATCAAAACGCCAATCGATAGTTTCACATCGATTGGCGTTTTTTTTGAGAATAAGGTATGAAACAATTCGAATTATGCATTCGCCTTCGGATTCAAAATCAACAGGTTGTGTCAACGGATACATCCGCTATTTAATCGTCGAATCGACTACCAGCGTTGTACACGCATTGGTAAATGAGTCAGCGTCTGCCCAGCGGCAAAAGGCGTCAGATTTTCCTCCAATTTGAATCCGGGTACCGGCTCAATACGTTGGAAATGATTCATAAACAATCTCAGACCAATGTGTGCCTCCAGCCGAGCGAGTGGAGCTCCAAGGCAGAAATGGGGGCCGTTTCCAAAGGTTAAATGCTGTTTATTATTTGGACGGTGAATGTTCAGTGTAAACGGATCCTCAAATACTGCCTTGTCCAAATTGGCTGCGCTCATCCAGGCGACGACGACATCACCTTTCTTGAGTTCCACTCCAAGCACATTGTTATCCTGTTTCACCGTCCGATCCATCCTGGTAACATGGAAACGGTAGCGGAGCATTTCTTCGACCGTGTTCGGAAGAAGCTCTCGATTGGCCTGTACCTCAGCATAGATCTGATCGTTATCATACAAAAAGGAATAGAACGTGTTCGCAAGCAGATGACTTGTCGTTTCAATGCCAGCTCCCAAAATGAACATGGTCATACGGACAATCTCATCATCTGTTAATCGATCGCCGTCGACTTCGGCCCGAATCAAATCCGAGATGATATCGTCGGTGAGATTAGTTCGTTTGGAAGCTACATGCGGGTAGAGATAGTTGTAATATTTCTGCGCCGCTGCCCGCTTCAATTCTTGGACATCCTCAATGTTGTCAATCGGAAACGGAAGGAACAGATGATCCACCCACTCCTTAAAGAGGAAGCGTTCCTCCGATGGGACACCAAGCAAATCTGCCATAACGATCGTCGGCAGCGCGCTTGTGAAGCTCTTGACGATATCAATGATCGGTTCGTCTCCCATATCCTCGATCAGCTTCCCCACCACTTGGTGGATTCGCGGCTCCCACAAGCTTAAACTTCTAGGTGTAAATGCCGCGGATAGCAAACTTCGGCTTTTACGGTGAAGCGGGGGATCCGAACTCAAATTGATTCGTTCAGGAGTACTGCCTACCTCATTGTCGGCCCCGACGCTGATTGTCGTTCTGACTCTCTCACTTGAAAAATACTCGTAATCGCTCAAAACTCTTTTGACATCTTCATACCGAAACACGTTCCAGGTATTCGTAGCTTCGTTGTAGTGAATCGGCTCATGTTCCAAATGATGTCTGTACCATTCAAAGGGTCTGAACTCTTCGACAGCTGATCGAAACCGGGTAATTTTAGCTGAAAGGATAATTTCTTTCTGCATGTTACTCCCTCCCAATTTGAATAATAAGGTTTATGTTCAAGTTAATAGAGATTAACCTAACATATAATTGGTGGAAGGCCATGACTAACAGACCTATGCTTTAAGGTTCGCTAGGCAGAAGAGCGGTGATGAGCGAGTTATTTAGTATTCTTCTTAGGCCTCTTTTACAACGGCTTTTTTCAAAGCAACTTCTGGAGCTTCCTCTTGGGTTCGAGAAGTACGTTTGATAAAGAATGAGAGAATTAAGCCAATTACCCCAATTCCGATTATGACAACGTAAGCATCGTTGATCCCTAAGATAGAGGCTTCTACGATCATATCCTTTTGAGCTGCACCGGTTGTCCCACCTGCGGCCATCATGTCCGCAAGATGCGATTTGGTCTGATCCGTCATAACCGTGACCAGAAGAGAAGTCCCTACAGCACCCGCTACTTGTTTAACCGTGTTGGATATTGCGGTACCGTGTGCGTGTAATCTAGAAGGCAGTTGATTCAGACCTGCTGTCTGAATAGGCATCAGCAGCAGCGCCATTCCCATTCTACGGATAGTTGACATCAGAATTAAATAGGTATAACTAGTTGAGTCGGACAATTGAACGAAACCGGAAGTGGCCGCAATCGTTATGATCATCCCCGTTATGGCAATCCATTTTGCTCCAAATCGATCATATAGCCGCCCAGCAACAGGCATCAGCAGCCCCATCGCAAGCGCACCAGGGAGCATGAGCAGTCCAGATTCCAGTGCAGAATAACCTCGTGCATTCTGTAGGTACAGCGGAAGCAGCATCATATCTGCGTACATCACCATGGTGATCATGATGTTAATGATGGTTGTGAGCGTGAACATATTGTACTTGAAGGCTCGAAGATCCAGCAGTGGACTTTCAGAAGTGAGCTGTCTCCATACAAAAAGACCAAGGGTCACGATGCCGACGGCAATAGACAACAGTACTTCGACACTTTCCCAACCTTGACTTCCAGCAGCACTGAAACCATATAACAGCGTGCCAAATGCAATGGTGGACAGGATAACACTTAGAACATCGATCTTCGTGCGGACTTGCTCCGACACATTTTTTAAATAAATATGACCGCAGATGATGACGAGCAAAGCTAGCGGGATCATACCGTAGAACATCGTTTGCCATTTATAGTTTTGTAAAATATAGCCGGCTAGTGTAGGCCCAATCGCGGGCGCAAATATAATGGCAAGTCCCATCGTTCCCATGGCTGCTCCCCTTTTCTCGGGAGGGAAGAGTACCAAAATGACATTCATAAGCAGCGGCATGATAATGCCGGCACCTGCTGCCTGAATCATCCGCCCCGTTAGGAGAAGGGGAAAGCTTGCTGCAAATGCGGACACAATTGTACCAGCAAGAAAGATTACCATCGAAGCTTGAAACAGCTGTCGAGTAGTAAACCTCAGCATGAGATAAGCCGTAATAGGGATTAGAATTCCGTTTACCAGCATATAGCCGGTTGTCAGCCATTGCGCCGTGGAAGCCGCGATATTGAAGTCAACCATCAATTCCGGGATGGCTACGCTCATGACTGTCTGATTCAACGTTGTAAGAAAGGCGCCCAAGATCATGATAAACATAATCGTGCCCTTCTTTACGGAACCGTTGGTTGTTTCCATGCGTTTACTCAACTTACTCCTACCTTTCGTTTCTCTATAGACTTAATTTACAATGTGTAAGATAATTAACATTGTATAAAATAGATTATAGTTATACAGGTTAGGGCGATCAATCAACGCATTTTCACAAAATGTAAATTAGTTATCATTCGGCTTGCAAAGTGTAAAGTAAGCTGGAGATTTACTGCAAATTATTTATAAATTGTTTATTATCTTGTGAATCGGAAAGGAAAGAACTGAATGCCGGACAATTCCAAATTTCGAACAGACCCAAGAATTCGCCGTACAAGGCAGTTAATAAAGGATGCCTTTGTTGATATGCTGCAGGAGATGGAAATTGAGAAAATGTCCATCAGTGGTATTGCGGAGCGAGCGACCATCAGCCGCGTTACCTTTTATCTTCATTATCGCGATATCCCGGACATGCTGAACAAGATGGCGGACGAGATGATTGAAGATCTTCAGCGTGCCATGAATAGCAATCCTGCCCACCCTAATAGTCCTGAAGAAAACGATTGGTTGAAGCTAGTAGGGATGCTTGAGCATATTGCTGAAAATGCGCCATTTTATAAGATTACTTTAGGATCGAGGCGAACCCCTATTTTTACCGATCGGCTATTACAAATGCTTACTGGGATAATTACGGCAAAGTTCGAGAATAAGGAGAACAACTCTTCCAATAAGCGAACGGCCATTCAAAAGGATATTGCCATTTGGCATGGATCCTCTGCCTTAATTGGAACCATCGTAGGCTGGCTGCGCAACGACATGCCTTACACGCCAGCTTTCTTAGCAAAACAACTGTACTTGCTTCACTCTCAAGATCTATAAGGTTACTAGCAAAAAATCACTTTGGCGATGAATAAATTAGTAAAGGCCTAATTTCTCAGTGTTGTAAACGAGAAATTAGGCTATTTTATATGGTTCCCCTTATCGATGCTAGCGAAGTGGGAACCTATGGATCACGCCCATTACGAAGAATACGAAGGATCGAAATTCTAAAAGTTCATAGTAGAGTTCGGTTATTAGGGATCTTTACTTAACCCTTTTTCGGTGGGTGGGTGTCATAGGAACACTAGCGGAGCCAATTTCATAAATTATCTAGTCGAGATGGATGATGGGCAGCATGCCGGCCGGTTTCCAGCTCTGATCATTTTCGTATAACGATTGGACGATTTGTCTCATGTAGGTACAGTGAAATAAATAATAAGGAGGGTATAAAATGAACGATTTCCAGAAGGATCTGCAAAACTTGAATGTCGGGAAGTTCAATTCGACCGGGATGACGTCTGCGTCGGGGCAAAATCAGAACGGAGCAGGGGATTCCCGCTTATGTGTTGGCCTTTGCTTTTTTTGTGTAGGGTTCTGTTCATGCAGCAACTGTTTTCGCTGTAGCAACTGCTTCAACTGCGCACGTTGCAGTAACTGCTTCAATTGCGCCCGCTGCAGTAGCTGCGCACGTTGCGGAAGCTGCGCTCGCTGCCGCTGAGTACCAAAAAGCTCCCTTGGCGATACGCAAAACGGTATGCCCCTGCAGTTGTCACGGCCTGCAGGGGCTGTTCCTTTTTTAGATTCAGGCATGACGGACAAAACGCTCTACATAACTTATAAATGAGGAAAAACCGAAGGCCTGCATACAATGCGGTTTTGCCTCCGGCAAAACCTTAAGGAGGAATAAAAACTTGAATCCTTCTATGCGTCTGAAAGTGAAAGGGGATACGTTCTTTCTTCCAGATTCGAATGGAGGCGTCTACTTTCGCAACAATACAGGTTCGTTCCGAATGGAAGGCGACATGGTCGATCAGTGGATCGAAAAATTGATGCCAATGTTGAGCGGGGATTATTCCATGTCGGAACTGACGGACGGGCTGCCGGAACCGTACAGGGTACGGCTTTATGAAATCGCAGAAGTACTGCTTAATCACGGCTTTGTCCGAGATTCCAGCCAAGACCGGCCGCACGGCCTACCCGAAGCGGTAGAACGGAAATATGCCGCACAGATCGAATTTCTGGACAGCTTGGGCGGTTCGGGCGCTCACCGCTTTCAAACCTATCGCCAGGCTAATTCGGTTGTGGTTGGTTCAGGTCCGATATTTGTCTCGCTCGTTGCGGCCTTGTTGGAATCCGGATTGCCCCGGTTTCGTGTGCTGATTACGAATCAGGAGACCACGGATCGCCAGCGGATCTCCGAACTGACGGCGACTGCGCGTCTATCGGACAGTGAGATCGAGGTCGAGGAGATCTTTCCGTCTAATGACGGCTTCCTTGATTGGCGAGAAGTCGTGCAGCTGGCGGATTCCGTTCTATACGTCGCTCAGGATGACGATCCCAGAGAGCTTAGAGCATTGCACACGGCCTGCAGGGACGCGAAAAAGCTGCTGCTGCCCGCTATCTACTTGCCACAGTTGGGCATAGCAGGGCCGTTGGTGCACCCGGATTCGGACGTCTGCTTCGAATCCGCATGGCGCAGAATACACCGAACCGCCCTTGGCGATGCGGAACGGCCGACCACCGTCTCTACTGCGCCGGAAGCCATGCTCGCGAATGTGGTCGTATTCGAATGGTTTAAGACCGTTACGGAGACTGCTTCGGAATTGAACGGAAAGCTGTTTCTGCTGAATCCGGAAACATTAGTTGGCGAGTGGCATTCGTTACTTCCTCATCCGCTAGTCAGAGGTATTCATCAGGCCGAGCCAATAGATCCATTCGACCTTCCGATCGATCCACGTACGGAGCGACAGGAAGCAGACCGACTATTCTCCTATTTCTATCGCTTGACTTCGACGGAAACCGGCATTCTTCACCGTTGGGAGGAAGGGGACTCGAAGCAGCTTCCGCTCTCGCAGTGTCGCGTCCAGGCAGTCGACCCGCTGTCGGAAGGCCCCACTGAGCTTCTGCCGCAGATCGTCTGTTCGGGAATGACGCACCATGAAGCAAGGAAGGAAGCTGGCTTGGCCGGCATCGAGGCGTACGTGTCGCGACTAGCCGGTGTTCTGAAGGCTGCCAATCCTGCGCAGCAGGATTCCGCAAGCCCGCTCGAATCGCAGCCCCATGAATATGTAGGGATCGGAGCGGGATGGACAGTTGAGGAAGCGGTTCTTCGCGGACTGCGGAAGTGTCTATTCGAGGAGCTGAGAAGTCGTTCCGAATCCAGCATTCCCTCCGTTAATCGAATCAAGCTAAGCGATGTTGAGGACGATTTTTGTCGCTATTGCTTGCGCGCATTGACGACGATGCAGGACACCCCGGTAATCGGATTGGGACAAGAAGCGGCGGGTTTCCCAGTGGTCTGGGTCGGTACGAACGGTTACTGGTACGGCGGAGTCGGAGTCAATCGCACAATGGCAATGCGAGAAGCGCTCCGACAGGCGTTAATGAAACTCCAAAACGATCCGGCGGACATCCAAGGCCAAATCCTGGAACGCTCTTCGGTCTTGGTGGAAGATGCCTTGGCGCAGAGTCTGACGATCCCCGGCTTCGATGAGTCGGAATACGGCATGATAATGCAGTCCGTACGGCAGATTCTGCAATGGAACCGTAAGCAGATCGCGGTCGTTGATTTGTCGATAGAACCGTTCATGAAAGAAGTGCTGGCAGGCGTGTTTGGCGTGTCGTTGCGAGAGGAGGAGAGGAATTGAGCGCGATTGTGACGGTCATTGGGGAAGGACAGCTCGCGGATTTGGTAACCAAGCAATTGTCTACCGATGACCGCTATCGACTGATCCGGCAGAAGAACATGGAGTCTGGAGAAGCGGCAAAGGGAGACTTGGCGCTGGTGTTGAACGATGCTTGGGATCCTTCCGTTCATTCTGCGGCAGAAGATCGGTTCCGACAGTCGGGAACTCCTTGGCTGCGCGGATTTGTTGCATTCGGAGAGGGGATTGTCGGTCCGCTGGTTCGTCCAGAGGGGCAAGGGTGCTCGCAATGCGCGGATAACCGGCTCCTGATGGCGGGAAGTGACCGCAGGGAATTGTGGAATCTGCAGCAGAAGTTGGCATCTCATGGAGGAATCGCCCGGGACACTTGGGCGTCTCGTACGGGATTATTGCAGGTGGCGCGCCTTGTTGCGGCTGAATCCGTGAAGATGCTGATGGGCGGGCAGCCGGAGACGGAAAGCAGGATGTACTTGATCGATATGCGTACGTTGAAAAGCTCATTGCACTTCTTCCTGCCCGTTCCGCTATGTCCGATCTGCGGCCAATTGCCGGAAGACGATGCGGAGCTGGCCCGCGTCGCGCTGAAGCCAAGCCTGAAAATCAGCACCGAAACGTATCGCAGCCGTTCGATGGGTGAATTGAAGGATGTTTTGGCCAAAGAATACTTGGATGCCAGGACCGGTTTTTTGAATGGGAAAATGGTGGATCTTGTGTCGCCTTTCGCCGATGCGAGCATCAATTTGCCCTTGTTTGGCGGAGATGAGGCTTGCGCAGGTCGGACCCACTCCTATGCGGATAGCGAAATGACAGCCATCCTGGAGGGACTGGAGCGTTATTGCGGTCTGTCGCCCCGTGGGAAACGATCCGTCGTTCATGATAGTTTCCTCAATGTACAGCACCATGCGCTCGATCCTCTCCGTGTAGGACTGCATGCTAAGGAGCAGTACGAACGCTCCGACTTCCCGCTCAAGTCATTCGAACCCGAAAGGCCGATCGATTGGGTATGGGGCTATTCGTTTCTACAGCAGCGTCCGATTCTCGTACCGGAGCAGCTGGCTTATTACAGTTCGGGCTGCGGTCACGGATTCGTCTATGAAACCTCCAATGGCTGCGCGCTGGGCGGAAGTCTGGAGGAAGCGATCTTCTACGGGATGCTGGAAGTGGTGGAGCGCGACTCCTTCCTCATGACTTGGTATGCTCGTCTGCCCCTGCCTCGCCTGGATCTCCGTTCTGTTCAGGATCGGGAATTGAATTGGATGACGGAGCGATTGGAGACAGTGTCGGGGTATGAACTGTATTTGTATAAATCGACAATGGAGCACGGCATACCAAGCGTATGGGCGCTCGCGAAAAATAAGAAAGAGCAGGGCGTGAACCTCATTTGCGCCGCTGGCGCCCATCCGGATCCGATTCGTGCGGCAAAGAGCGCGATCCACGAGCTAGCAGGCATGCTGCTCACGGTTAGCGAGAAATTCGAGGAAAACCGTCAGCAGTACGAACGGATGCTTCATGATCCGTACCAGGTTGTTCAGATGGAGGATCATTCCATGCTGTACGGGTTGAAACAGGCGGAGGAAAGGCTCGATTTTCTGCTGAATAACGATCGTCCAATGCAAACATTCGAAGAAGCATTTGAACCGACGGGCTGGAACGCCGATCTGACTGATGATCTGAAGGCCATGCTGCTTGTTTTTCGCCAATTGAATCTCGAAGTGATCGTGGTCGACCAGACGACTCCGGAGACGCTTCGCAACGGACTGCATTGCGTGAAAGTACTCATTCCCGGCATGCTGCCGATGACGTTCGGGCAGCATCTCATCCGTTTGACGGGACTGGATAGAGTTCTCAGGATTCCTGTAGAGCTGTCTTATTCACCGGAGCCCTTGTCACCCGAGCAGCTTAATCCATATCCGCACCCGTTCCCATAAATACGGCTGTGAGACGGCACGGATGAAACCAGGGAGGAAAGCCATGAGTCTAATAAATCTGGACGTTTTTCTTCACCATTTGCAATATGATCCGGATAAGGTCAAGCCATTGGATTGGGAGACGGATTGGGAGGACGCGCCGCTTCCTTACAAGCTTTATCGTAACTTGCCGATGTTTCCACTATCTAGGGAAGTACCGATAACGCTCGAAGGAATGGATACACCCGGTGTGGCTACCCTTCGTAATATCGGACATTTCCTCTACTATGTATACGGGCTTGCGCAATTGACCCAATCCGTCATGGAACGGGATACGTCGGAGGAATCGGGAGGCGTCTTGCAGATGTGCCGGCGCTTCGTTCCTTCCGGAGGCGGGCTCTATCCGAGTGAACTGTATCTCTATCTTAAGCTCGATGAGTTGCCTGCAGGCGTATACCATTACGATGCGGCACATCATCGGTTGGCGTTGCTGCGCAAAGGGAATTTCGACGATTATTTAGCGAGGTCGCTCGGTAATCGGTGCGATGCGTACGGCTGCTTCGGAGCCGCGTTCGTATCTACGGTATACTGGAAGAATTTTTACAAATACAATAATTTTGCCTACCGGCTTCAGGGACTGGACGCCGGTATTTTGATTGGACAGCTGCTCGAAATCGCGAAACGATTCGGATTTTCGTCTGGCGTGCATTTTCAATTTCTCGATCAAGCCATCAATCATCTGCTCGGTCTATCAGAACAAGAGGAGAGCGTGTATGCAGTAATCCCGTTATCGGTGAACCCGGCGATCCGATGGATGGAAAGTGGGAACGAGGATACGGACATCGTGTCCGCCTCCGAGCTGTGCCGGGAGTTGTCGCCGGTCAATCATGATCACTATGTAAGGTCGCGGAGGAGCGCGGATTATCCGATGCTGCTCCGGATGAGCGATGCGTCCCGATTTGATTCGGCGCGATTGTTTCAACAGGTCCGGCAGGATGAGCAAGCAATTCCGAATCAAGCGCCCGCACTCCCTCTGCCGCCTGTAGACCGCTTATCATATGATTTGGCGGCGGTTTGCCGCAACCGTTTCTCGCCCGAGACGGAATTTGTCTGGAAGCCGATCGGTGTTACGCAGCTTGCAGCTCTGCTTCGGGAAGCGACGGTTTCCTTCTCGTATCGCAACGACCTGGATGGCCCACAGGAGAGGCCGGAACCCCGTGTATGTCTTTATGGCTGCTTCTACGGGGTCGAAGACGTTCCGGATGGCGCTTATCGGTACGATAGCGCCGCGCATGCGCTGCAGTCGGTTTGCCTTGGAGGTCACCAGCAACGGTTGCAGGAGGGAATGTCACTTCCCAATATCAATTTGTTTCAAGTACCGCTCAGCTTTCATGTGGCAGGGAAAAGGAATTTCTTTCAATCGCAGCTCGGCAAGCGGGGATACCGCATTCAGCAAATGGAGGCCGGGATGCTCGTGCACCGATTATTGCTGGCAGCATCCGCCCTCGGGATGGGAGGGCGTCCACTTCTCGGGTTTGACGCCAATTCCAGCGATGCGCTTTACGGGACGGCTTCCTGGGATGAAACGGGACTGATTTTCATACCGGTAGGCCCCTACCGTCAACGATTGCGATTGGTCGGCAGTTTGAGCCGTTAAAAAAAATCATCGCTAATGACATTGACGCGAACGGTCATGTCTTCAGCGATGAAATTACCCGAGAGACCGGGCTTCTCTTAGCAATGATGGTTATTCCACGGATGATGGCAATGCATGTGGGTATGATCCCATGGATGGAACCAATCATGATGGTAATCGAGCTCGTAACAATCCCACCCTGAATACTGATAAGGATGAAGGTGATCATCCATATACGGATCCCATGGATGATGCATGCAGGGATGGATCATGCAAGAACAGTGTTCATGCTCCCAAGGGTGAACCATATCAGGGTGGTGCTCATTCTCCAGGGGCTGTACGTGCATATTCTCACAGGGATGAGCCATTACAGCTTGCTGCTCGTTACCACAAGGATGACACATCATGGGGTGGTATACGTGATGATGAGGAATATGGCACCAGGGATAGTGTGACGCTTGAAAACCGTCATCGCGAGGTCTAATTTGATTATTCGATTGCTGCTCAAATGCTTGCTCGGACGGATTGGAATTCTGCACGCCGGCCGGGTTCTGAACGTAAGGTTGATGGTATATCATAGTTTACCTCCTAATCTTTTGAGGGGTATTGCATCGTGAATCCTCTTCTGGCAAAGTTCGCTTAGAAGCTACAGCTAGGTATAATTCACAATATGCTGAGATTGGGGAAAGGGCACTTGCCCCTATAAAATGGGCAGCTACCCAAGAGGAGGGGAAGTAAGGAACGAAACGGGTGTCGAAACGAAGACCGAGCGTGTGACGGTGATGATGAGGTTGTAGCTAATAAAATTGTGATAACTGATCCCCAAACTTTCTCAGATGAATCAGGTCATCAGATTATCTATCAGTGTTCTGATTAAATGGATCAATTTATTTTATGTCCCTAAGTTCTTGTCATTTTTACTCGACAAGAACTTGGGGACATTCGTTTTTTGATAAGAACTTAGGGACATTTCTGAGTACCAGTAATGATATGAGAGCCTGTTGAAAGCCCGAGAGCCTCGTTCTTTAATACAATATCATTTCAAGCAATATCTGAGAGAAGAGAGCATTGCACACGTATGGGATATCCTTATCCTTACATGCAATTCAGTCACCATTCTATTCTTCGTTTAGCGAATGTTACTGCACCTTCTCGACATCAGAAGCTTTCACAAAGGCGAAGCGGTGATTGAAGAAGATGCGATAGAATGCCTCTTTGCCTTTAATGTGCTGATTCGTCGCATAAGGATCCTTCGTGAATACTGGGGCTTCGTAATAATCGCCATTGACCTTCTCGATGGCAACATACGATTGTCCCTGTGCAACCGTGTACTGCAGCGGTACGAGTTCATTCGGCTTTACATCGGCAGGGTAGGCTGCCGCTTCTGGATAGGCCGCACCATAAACCGGAATAGAAGCTGTGCCCGCTTTCGGAGTAATGAGCTCTCCTGAACCCGCAACCGCATTGCTTCCTGCCGGATTATAGAACCATGCCTTTTGTCCACCGTACCAGATTGCTGTCCAGTTCCCCAGCCCTCCAGCGAATGAGAACGTTTGCCCTGTCGTCGCCTTAGCGCCTATGCTCAGTCCGTCTTTCTTGTTCTGAACGGCAAGGGCAGGGTCATCAATTAAATCAGCATCAAACTGTGGCTCCTTATACAAATAAACGAAGTTCGTCGGTTGGAGCGGAGCATCCTGAACTTCAGGTAAATTACTCTTAAAATTAGGCTTGATTGTCACGATGTCCTTGAGGCTATGCGTGGTGCCAAGTGGTGCTCCAACCAGCTCCATATAATGCTCCCAATCCCAGAATGGACCGGGATCCTGATGCATTGCCGGTGTTCGCTTCGGAGTAAGCCCTGGAATCTCGTTGTGCCCAATGATATGTGCTCGATCCAGCGGAATATCATACTTCTCTCCCAAATACTGAACGAGTGCGGCAGAAGAGCGATAAAGCCGTTCGGAGTACCAGGTTGCTCCTTCCATCGCATAGCCTTCATGCTCGATGCCGATAGAGTGCATATTGAAGTAATAGTTGCCTGCATGCCATGGCACGTCTTTGTTGTTAACCATTTGCGTTACATCGCCATCAAATGATCGAACAACATAGTGGGCGGCCACGCTCTTCTTCGGATTTGCAAAGATACCAATGGTGTCTCGATATGTTTCTTCCGTATCATGAATGACAATAAAGCGGATATCTGGCCCGAATGTAGGACGGTCTGCAAGATCATAATTGGAATAGTCTGACGGGTCATCCCCGTTCTGCTGATAGGCTGCAGGAATAGACCTGCAAGGTAGTAGGGAAGGGCAATCGGCGCTGCTTGATATTGTTGAATGCAGTTGCAGACTCTGCAAAGTGGCTGGGTTTGGCTTTACTTCCTTGGATGTGAGGCGCAGCGCCTGACCTTCCGGAGTTTGCCGCGCGATCCCTTGCTGTATCGTATAGAACACTTGATCAGCGAAATCCTGTGCATAATACAATTCTTGAGAGCCGCTATATTTGGCAACCGCACCATACCAATCGGATTCCGATACCGGCAGTTTGCCTGCAATGTCCTTCGCATACTTTGCCAGCAGCGCAGCTCCGCCGCGAATGTTCTCTACAGGATCCTTCTTCAGAAAGATT
>NZ_JMDX01000044.1:0-32741 GCF_000935845.1 Paenibacillus sp. E194 | reverse complement strand
ATATTGGCTTATTCTAATCTCTTGTTCCATATCCCAGCCCTGTGCAATGGCATCGCGCAGCTCTGATAGATTGCCTTCATTAATGTGTCTGACAAGATCAGGCAGCGATGTATCGGTTCCAATGTCATTTAGCTTAAACATCTCAACAACTCCAATCATGTGAGGAATCTACAACAGTTATTCATTGACCGAATAGGTTGATGCTATTAATTCTACATAGCCATCATATCCTGTAATCATATAATGCCTTAGACCAAGCCTATTTTTAGGGTCATGTTTGCTTACGTTTTCCAGTAAGTATTTTGAATTTACCACTTCATAAAAACCTAAATGATGATTCTGTATAAACTACCTTTAGGTCAGTGGTGGATATTTTGAATTCGGGCATTACAGGTTTTAAAATTAACATACTTTTAAATCCTCGCACTATATAATTTCTCAACGATTTCTATCAACATTCAACTTCATTAATTACACCAGATTACTCCAAAAAGTTCAATCGCTAAAATAGCGGTTGTATCTAAATGTAGATTTTAGTGGGTGGGTATGCTACCGTATTTGCAGTACAGACAGGAGGTTTTAGATGATGAAGGATATACCTAACAGTGTATGGGTTGATATCGTGCTTGTTAAGTTGCCACCTGATGGCTTGAAGGGATTGATACATCTTAGAGAAGCCTTGCAACTCACCACGAATGCAACACATTTATACCAACAATCTAAGTCATTGCCATATACGCTTATGGAAAAGGTGTACTTTGGTACAGCCGACTATTTAATTAAGCGACTAAAGAACCCAGAGATCCTTCAAATCATCGAAAGGGATGATAGGGAGGAAGTAATATCCGTTGAAGCTCGGATCCCCGAGGAAGCCAAACAGATTCCAGAATTGCCGAAGCAACTAGTAGAATTTATAAATCTTGATATCTGCTTTGATTATATAGGAATGCTTCCAGCATATTACGCAGACATAAATGATTTTAATAAAATACAGGAAGGCTATCGCTTTAACTCTCTCTCAGGGGAATTTCTCGTTTCAGATAAAAACAGCGATTGGCAGGATGGCTGGTATGTTTTCGCGGTGAACACGATGGATGATCCTTTTTATATTGACTTTACTCAAAAAGATATTGGCTTTCCTGTCTACTATTCCTATCACGGAACGGGAAAGTGGGTTCCGATTAAAATTGCAGATACGTTAGAACAATTTGAACAGATATTGAGAGTACTCAAAAGTAAAGATGTAGAGGTTCCCTTTGATTTAATCGAACTGCCTTTAGAAATTGATTTGAATAATGAATTTTGGGATGAAGTGAACGGAACGTGTAAGGAACTGGATCAGTATTAAGGGCATATATTTACATTCACATACACCTAATAAGCAGTATGGCGTAGGTAGTTCAATTTTAGCGAACGGCAATAATTATATTTTGCGTGGCGACGTTTGTGTTACGCCTTGTTTTGGATGTTTTGGGCGAACGCAAAGAATGCTTGTGAAAAGGGGTACCTAGATGAGTTATTTTACTGAAGCTGATTTTAAAAACTTATGGAAGAGGGAAGAAACAGCGTATTTTACCCTGCCACTGCCATCCGATGAAGAATTAGCAGCGTTGGAGCAACGGCTGGGCGTTAAACTGCCCGCCTCTTACATTGAGTTTGTGTCCGCATCGCAAAATGGTGGATTACTTAAACGCAATGGCTTTCCTATTCATAATGCATCCGGCAATGCGATTCGGCATGTAAAAATTGATTATATTAATGCAACCGGTCGCCGTCCTGGAGATGAAAGTCTTCCAACGCACTATGCCGGACACAAGGCGCGTGATATGCCCCAACTCTTCTATGACATTCCAAATCTATTGGAAATTGGCGGCATTTTGGGTGCCCCATATTATGATTTCTTTGTTTTGAACTATTTGGAGTGTGGGACAAGCGGGGAGCCGTCTGTTGCTTTCATTACTCGAAAAGTTCGGTGTGGCAAAAACGGCGAACCTGTCGACGGAATAGAGGACTGGCGGAATATAAACGAAACATATTATTGGGAAGTGACAACCGTTGCTCCTACATTTGATGCATTTATCAAAGAACTTATCGTTATGCCCAAACTGCCCGCCTTTGACTTTGCAGCATTAAAAGCACCATTGAAACAAGCCGCACAAAAATCATTCCGCGAAATAATAAAAGCGCATGGACATGAAGTAATCATCTCTTTTGGACTATACGTTGATGATGAAGGCTCTATGGTAGCGGACGCGGCAAATACAAAAGCACATTTAGAAAAACTTGTGACTGAAGATCCCTCAGATAAGGATTATTTTGCTTACGCTACTAACGAATGGCGTTATGAAGGCACAGATTTTACCCTCGATTTATTCGAGCCGATATGCAACGAACTTGCCATGTACAGTGCGGTTTTGGGATCAGATGGCAAAATGAAACGTTTCCGCGATAAGTTGCTTGATCTTTGTACGGAGGTGTTGGCGGAATTAAAAGCAGAGGATTTCTTTGCCAAAGAATATAATTCACCAGTCTTGCTTAGTGTAGGCGCTTCAAACGGCGATGTTTCTACTGCAAGAAGGAAAAAGATTCGCGCACTTTTGGCATAGCACTTGAAATAGTTCAACTTTTCGCAAATCTATTTAGGTCGTTGAAATTTTAAACAGTAGAATCAATAAAATTCAGACAAGCCCGAGCAATGCGCTCAGGCTTGTTTTTTTGCCAAATCCCGAAAAAACCCCTTCAAAAACAGTCCAAAAAATTACGATGCAAATAGTTATAATCGCTTTATCAGAATGAGAGTATACTTCCTTTTGGAGGTAAAGTACACTTGAGAAAGGAAGTTCATGGTAGTCTAAAGCGAATGCAGAGGATAATATCTGATTTCTTATGATGGAGGTACCTATGACGGTTAAACGAATCGTTGCCAATATAGATATAGCCGCGTCGAATCTATCGGAAGCTAAGCGTTTCTACGAGGAAATATTGGGGCTTGATCTCATGATGGATCATGGCTGGATCGCAACTTATGGTTCTAACGACCAAATGAGCATCCAGATAAGCATTGCTTCGCAAGGAGGTTCAGATACGCCTGTGCCGGATATGTCGATAGAAGTAGATGATGTCGATGTTGTTCTGATGAACATGGAGCGTGCTGGTTTCCCGATTGAATACGGGCCTGCAGATGAGCCTTGGGGAGTGAGGCGCTTCTATGTGCGAGATCCTTTCGGGAAGCTTGTAAATATTTTGGCACATACGGATCATTCGTGATTGAGGTAGCAATGGAAAGATTCGTGTGCATAATTGCATACAGGTAGCAAAAGAGCGATAACATCGGAGAGGAATGAGCTTGCAATGCAGTGCGAGATGCGACAAAAATATCATGTGTTAGCCAGAGGCATTATGTTATCAGGGGAATACCTGCTAGTGGCACATTGCATTGGGATGGACAATACATTTCTGCCAGGTGGACATGTTGAATTTCGGGAAGGAATGCAGGAGTCGCTGTCTCGTGAAATATTCGAAGAACTGGGCCTACAGTGTGAAGTGAAGCAGTATATTGGTGCGGTTGAAGCGGGTTATGAAGACAACAATGTTTATCATCAGGAAATCAATCATTTATTTATTGCAGATGCGCAGGGCATTGAACATTCTTGGAACCCGGAATCGAAGGAACAACATTTAGAATTTTATTGGATTCATGTCAATGAGATGGACGAGCATAATCTGCTCCCGTATTCCTGTTCGGGAAGCGATTACACATTATAAGAAGGGCAATCGAACTCCCTTCTGGGGGAGCGACATTGTATCATCAGGGGAGTGTTGACCAGAATGACAGAGTTTACAATTGATTGTGGCGACATATTACTGCGTGAGTATCGAATGGAAGATGTGGATGCTATATGTGCATTAACGCAGCAGCCTGCTATTTTGGAATTTTTGCCGGATTGGAACGCAACGAAGGAGCAAAGGTTGGATTGGATGGCCAACTACGAGTTGGTAGAGAATAAGCAATTTCTGCAGGCGGTTGCAGAAGACGGACATATTGGTGATCTTTGCCTACGCTTAGGAATTGTGCTGAAGGAGACAGGTGCGTTTATAGGCTGGTGCGTAACAGGGATGAAGGATGAATTACCGTCTCCGAATCGGGAAATTGCGTATGCCATCTCTCAAGATTATTCCGGGAAGGGATATATGACGCAGGCGGCACGAGCGCTTGTCGCCTATTTGTTCGAGAATACGGATGTAAATGAGCTGAATGCTGTTGCGCTGCTGAACAATATACCCTCAAATAAAGTGATTCAAAAGTGTGGATTTGAGCAGCAAGGTGAAATTGTAATTGACGGACAGCCGCATTTCTATTACAAGCTGCGCAAGTCTGAATGGCCTGGGAAGTAGAAGTGAGTTCCTATCTTCCATATCGGAGAGTTATTTATATAGGTGGAGTTGAAAGATATGCAACATGATCAACAAGTGTCAATGATAGTGGATGAATTGGTGGAACAAGGGCTGATAGACGGTCAACACCTTCAACTCAAGAAGATGAAGGGAACAACCGAAGGGGTCGTCTATATTTTATCTGAGCAAGGGATACCTAAATTCACTTTAAAGATGGAATGTCGGGAGCAAATTCGCTTAGCAAAAATCGTGCTGGAGACGTATTCCCATTCTAAGTTGCTACCCGATGTGCATTACACAAATGCGAACCAGACATGCATGTTATATACCTATATTGACGGTGTTACGCATATAGAGAGGGGCTTGAAAAGGAACTGGTTGAGAACCGTAGTTGAAGAGCTTATCAACCTGTATCAGCCCTATGCGGAAGCCGATATATGGGGGAGGATTGAGCGTCCACGCTCGTCATGGCGGCAATTCTGCGAGATCGGAATAGCCGACGCGAGAACCAATGTTGGCAATGTACTGGATACGGTTGATTATGAACTGATGAAATCATTCTGCGAGGATGTGCTTCAAGCGATTGGTGAATCACCTGACCGATTCTTGCTGCATGGAGATACAGGCGTTCATAATTTTGTCTATAAGGATTTGACCATTCGAGGGGTTATTGACCCATCACCGATGGCTGGGCCCATACTCTATGACTTTTTGTATGCTTACTGTTCCTCACCGGATGATTTGACAGTAGAAATGCTGCTAGAGGCATATCAGCATCTCCGATATCAGCCAGTCGAACAATCCATTTTGTTGAAGGAAGTGATGATTCAACTGTACATACGAATCGGATTGAGTATTAAGCACCATCCGCATGATTTACCTGAATATTTGTCTGCTTGGGAGTATTGGAAGGAACAAATGGCCGGGTATGTAAAAGAAGCTGATCATTAAGAAACAGCGGACTGGGATAGAAGAATGGCATCCTTATACAGAAGGGCGTTACTGTGAATCTAACTAGTACAGTGAGCCTAGGCATGCTTGTTCATGAAGGATAGAGAATAACGACAACGAGAATAAATTGGAGGACAACAACATGGAAGCATACAGTTTGCATGAAATGGTCGTACATCATACGAAGCTAGCCATTCAAATTGCCGAAACGATGGGGCACACGCTGGACTTCAGCAGCGAGAGTATTCATCGGGTGGAGGACATATTGGATAACTATGCGAATGATTATGCAAGTCATGATGATATGATTAAGCCGCTTGATCGAGAGGTCTGGCCAATCGCAGCGATATGGGGAACCTATGTGGGCGAAGTGATGAGAATGGAACTGGGGGAACGTTGCAGCTGGGAAGTGGTAGAAGGCGGGTATTTGTTGGATGCTCAAGGAGCGAAGGCTAATCCAATCTTGAAGGCATTCAAGCGAATCGTGAATGGCCCTGAAGATAATATCTTCTCGTTCTATGACATTATTGGGAAGAAGATGCGCGAACACTTGAATTAAATACAAGAGCAAAAATAGTGAAAGGATAATCTTATGGGGTATCACATCCAAGATAAATTGGTAGTGGCTGTAGCGTCGAGTGCGTTGTTTGATTTGACAGAATCAGATGCTGTTTTTCAGGAACATGGTGAAGAAGAATATCGGAAGTATCAGCGAGAGAATGAGAAGCGGGTGCTGGATAAAGGTGTGGCTTTCCCACTTATTAAAAGATTGCTCGGTCTGAACGGTGCGGATATCGGCGATCAAGCAGTAGAGGTCGTTCTGTTATCCCGCAATGATCCGGATACGGGTCTGCGCGTATTCAAATCGATAGAGCATTATGGTCTGCCTATTACGCGGGCGGTGTTCGTCACAGGAAATAATCCGTTTGTATATATGGATGCTTTTAATGCGTCGCTCTTCTTGTCCGGCAATAAGGATGATGTGAAGCAAGCCGTTGAGTTGGGATTGCCAGCGGGCTGCGTGTATCCAACTGATTTTGTTGATGATGACGAGGATGAAGAGCTTCGCATTGCCTTTGATTTCGACGGGATTATTGCAGATGATTCGGCAGAGGCTGTATATGAAAAGGGAGCAATTGAGCAGTTTCACCAGCATGAGCGGTTGAAGGCGGGAGAACCGCTTCCAGCCGGGCCGCTTCAGCGTTTCTTTCTCGAAATATCCAAGCTGCAGCGAAGAGAGATCAATCGTAGAATCGAGAATCCAGATTACCGACCGAAAATAAGAGTCGCCATCGCAACGGCGCGGAATGCGCCTGCGCATGAACGGGTGATTTCAACACTGAGAAAGCTGGATATCCGGATTGATGAAGCCTTTTTCTTAGGCGGAGTGGATAAGGAGCGGGTATTGAAAATATTTAAACCGCACATTTTTTTCGATGACCAGGTCGGTCATATTGAGGGGGTTGCGACAATCGCGCCTTCCGTACACGTCCCGTTCGGAGTAAGAAATGTTGAGGCAGGCGAGACGCGATAGAGCAGAGAACATGTATCCAATCTCTCAACAGAAGGGACTGAGATGTAGTGATGCAGAGCAGCGTAATCAAACATACTCATCTTGGCGTATATGGTGTCGTTATGAGAAATAATGAAATCCTGCTGATCAAAAAAGCAAGAGGCCCGCATACAGGGAAATGGGATCTTCCGGGAGGAAGAATCGAGTTCGGTGAAGAGCCCTATGCAGCGCTGCTGCGGGAAATAGAAGAGGAAACAGGAATCGTGAATTGTTCGGGAATGATACGAATCGCGCTCTCATACAACCTCATATATCCCTATGCCGAGGATACGCTAGAAGAACTCCACCATATCGGCATCACTTACAATGTTGACATGCCTAATGATCATGAATTGAGAGTGGGCGGAGATGGACAGGATTCACTTGGTGCTTGTTGGATTGCCATTGAAGATTCAAAGCATAAAGTCACCCCATTTATTTCTTTATTGTTCGAGCTTGATTCTGAAATTTGAATGGAAATTAACGAACATTTGTCTTTCCTATCATGATGTAGTATAGTTAAGATCTGGGATCGGTAAAATTGGAGATGTGATTTCTAACCCTTTTGATCCGTTTTTGAATAGCTGCATAGTCTTACTTCAACCCACCTTTCGCTATTTGCTAGATGTGGGTTGTTTCGCATCCTATACTTGGAAGAATAAAAGGTTGAACATAATACGAGGTGACGATAATGGAGAATATGATCATCAAGCAACATCACCATAGCTCAAGAATATCTGATTTGCCCAGCGACATCTGAACATTTTGAGGCGATGCTGGGCATATTTCTGGAGACGGCAGATTGGCTGCGCAGTAAGGGAATAAGACAATGGGGACATTTCCTTGACGGATACAGCAGAGATGATATTACAGCGAGCATTGACAGTGGTTCTGCTTATGTCGTCTTGCAAGGAGATACTGTGATTGGCACGGTTTGTGTGCTCATGGAACCAGAAGAGTGGGATCTTCATATTTGGCCTAATACCGACCTAGGGGATTCTGTAATGATTCATCGATTGGCACTGTCGCGAGACTATGCCGGGAAGGGGATCGGCAAGCATATCGTAACGTGGGTAGAGAATGGCTTGCAATTTCCTTCTGCGAAGAAGTATATCCGGCTGATTGCGTTGGTGATAATGAGAAGTTGAATGCGTATTACGTGACACAAGGCCTTGAGAAGGTAGGGAGTACAGACGGTCATAGCAAATATCAAAAGGAAATTGGAGTTGTACTTTCATAAACAAATAACTCAAATTAAAACAAAATCAGCTGGGATCGACTCGGTCGGTACAAACTATCACGAGCAAGCCTCAAAGTGAGACGGTTTCACCTTTCGAAAGGTATGGAAGGCATATCGACTGAATGGCCGTGCTATTTATACGGAATAAGTTACGACAGTTATTACAACTGGATCCTATTGTGTCTACATGTCATTAACTAACTTGAGGGGATCGATGTACTATGATTCGTGTATTGGCTGTGACGGAACAGTTAGAATTGAAAAGAGATATAACCTTAGAGGAGCTTAAGCATATACAAGCAAAGTGGTACTGGGTGGACTTCAATGAACCTTCGCCTGAGGAAGCGTTGCTGCTGGAGCAGTATTTTCATTTTCACCCGCTAGCAGTTGAAGATTGCTTGCATCATTTGCTGCAGCGCCCGAAAGTTGATCATTATGAAAACACTCATTTTTTTGTTCTGCACTCATTCCACCCTCAAACGTTTGCGGCGGAAGAAGTGGATTTATTTTGGGGAGACAATTTCATTGTAACGTTTCATTTGAATCCTTCACAGGAAATCGACGACGCATGGAATCGCATTGCTGAGAAGCAGCAGCTGTTCGAAGCTGGCCATGTGTATGCGGCTCATTTGGTTATCGATAAGTTAGTCGATCAATATTTCCCTGCGGCCTATCAGCTTGAAGATCAATTGTCTGATATTGAAACAAATGAGGGGAAAGACTCTATCCAAAGCGTGATGGACGGCATATTTGAAATCAGATCCAAGCTGTTAAAACTGCGAAAAACGATATTGCCGATGCGGGAATTGATGTACCGAATCATTAATTCTGAACGCATCGAAGGCGTAAAGACCAACATGCTCTACTTCACAGATATTTATGACCATTTGCTGAAGCTCTCCGAAATGATCGAATCGAACCGTGAGATGACTGCTGATATGAGAGACAGCTATATGTCTTTAAACTCCAATCGAATGAATACGATCATGAAGACATTGACAGTCATAACGACTATTTTTATGCCTCTAACTTTCATAGTTGGGATATACGGTATGAACTTTGATAACATGCCTGAGCTTCATTGGCAATGGGGTTATTTTATCGTTTTGGGAGTACTCGTTGGCGGCGGGATTGGAATGTATGCGTGGTTTAAAAGAAAAGGCTGGTTTGATTGAAAACTGGAGCAAGGACTTCAAGAAAATAAGAGTCGCTATATGGAGGTCGCAACAACATGAACAACATGAATACATTGAATACACCAGTTAATCTCAAGGGGGATTCGGATTGGGAGCAGGTGCGAGAGTTGCTTGCATCATGTATGTACCCGAACGAAGAGAAGATCAATAGACAGGTTGTTCTCTACCGGAGCGATGAGTCCCTGTTACTGCATGGAGTTGTCATTCAAGCAGAGCTGGTCGGATTAATTGGTATGGGTGTAGGTGAGAATGGAGAAGGCGTACTGCGTCATATCGCGGTAAAGCCGCACCTTCGTGGTCAGGGAATTGGACATACGATGATCAAACATATGATGCAGATCCACAATCTTGCTAGACTTGAAGCAGAAACGGATCGAGACGCGGTTGGGTTCTATCAGAGAGCTGGCTTTGCTGTTACAAGTCTTGGTGAAAAATATCCGGGTGTGGAGCGATTTTTATGCGTGTTAAAGAGTTATTAGGTGTATAATAATGGAATAATTGATTATCAACCTCAGACCCAGTCCTACAGAAGCACGATCTTGTAAAGCTGGGTTCTTTTTATTTCTATTTCTAAAGTGTGTGCTCAGAAAGGTGATAGATTTGATGCCGAATCAGACATTAGCTGTAGAGCAATTGCGTATAACAGATACTCAGGGATTGATAGACCTATCCGCTTCGATTGGTTGGGATTATGATGAACGGGATATTCAGACGATTATGTCATCTGGCACGGTATGGGGACATCGCAATGAGCAAGGCGACATTATTTCAAGCGCTGCTATTCTTACCTACAAGCCTGGATTGTCTACCATTGGTATGGTTATCGTTGATCAACGCTATAGAGGGATGGGCTTAGGGAAGACGGTTGTTCAAGCTTGTATGGACGCTGTAGATAACAGCGACACCATTATGCTGATTGCAACGGAAGAAGGCCGGCCTTTGTATGAAAGCATGGGATATCATACCGTATCCTACGTCAATAAGCTTGTATGTTCTAGCTACAATTCCATATTATCTAATCAGAGTGATTCTGTCTCTGAAATGCATACCATGCCGCTAGGGTTGGAACACTTCCCCGAGATTCGTGAGCTGGATCAGTTGGCCATTGGAGCAGACAGAGAGACATTCCTATCTGCTCGCTGGAAACAGGCGAAGCAGGGGGTAGTTGTACTGGATAACGAAGGTACTCTGATCGGGTATGGATTTGCCGTTCAAGGCCCGAAGTATCTCGTTCTTGGACCAGTGGTAGCTGTACAGCAGGAAGCGGCATCAGCCATGATTCATTATTTGGCCGGAGATAACCGGGGCAAGCTGATTCGTATTGATGTTCCAGAGGAACAACCTGAATTTATCGAGCTGTTGATGCAGGCTGGTTTTGAGAGAGAGACCCATCCTCCGGTGATGATTAAGAATGCACAACAGCTGCCGGCAAGAAATCATACGCTATACGGGATTGCGGCGCAAATATTTGGATAACGGGTGGTATGAACATGGAATGGTCAGTTCTTATTTTATCGTTTTTCTTCTTAGCTACACTCGTCAGAATTGAAATAAACACGAAGAAGAAGCTTGATAATGATAAGAAAGTAATGAAACAGCTTCAGGATATCGTTGATGAGTTAAAGAAAATGAATAATTGAAGGAGGAAGCGAGATGATAGCAACTTTTCCTAGGTTAAAACGGACAGAATGATTCTACGGCAGCTCAGGTCGGAGGATGCGGCCAATCTATTCGAGAACTTCTCAACGGACGAAGTAACGCAGTATTATAACTTGGATAATTTCGTGGCGATTGAACAAGCCGAACAATTAATAGAGAGATGGAACCAACGATTCGAGGAAGGACAGAGCATTCGCTGGGGAATTGCACTTCGATCGGAGGATAGAATCATTGGGACTTGCGGCTATCACAACTGGCGGAGAGCAGATTGCAAAGCCGAGATCGGATACGAATTGAATCCAAACCATTGGAGTAAGGGCCTGATGACGGAAGCATTGAACCGCATAGTCGCATTTGGATTT
The DNA here is from genome assembly GCF_000935845.1 of Paenibacillus sp. E194. NCBI lineage: Bacteria > Bacillati > Bacillota > Bacilli > Caryophanales > Paenibacillaceae > Paenibacillus > Paenibacillus sp. E194. The sequence goes on along the minus strand of NZ_JMDX01000044.1, from coordinate 21,386 downwards.
GAAGAGATGCAATTAAATCGAATCGAAGCCTATGTGTTTGAGACAAATACGGCTTCCCAAAAACTGCTTGAGAAGTCCGGATTCCACCAAGAAGGATTGCTGCAGGAGTGCTATCGCAAAAATGACAGTTTTATAGATGCTATTCTATTTGCCAGGCTTCAAAAGGATTATGCAGAAAACGGATAAAAGATGAAGTGAAACTGTGCACTCCGCACTCGCATGTTGTACACGAATCAGTTATGCGGAGAAGTGAGAACAATGAAGTTAGTGTGTACAATTCGGTCAGGTAGGTGTTGTGCATGAAGAAAATAATATCGATTGTGGTTGTTGTCTTGCTGTTGTCTTTTGTGTTTTTCGTCTATACGGAAATGGAAGGATTACCTTGGAAACATGCTGAAGTAAAGCGGAAGGCAATCGATTATATGAAACAAAAGTACAATATGGATGTTGCAGCGGCAGGAAGTTCTTATAATTTTAAATTTAAAGTATATACGGCGAAAGTATATAACGTAAAGGATTCGAACAAAGCGATCATTCGTGTGGACGATGAAAGTGACTTCGACGACGAGGGCAACTATGTTGGAAAGCGATTGCAAGACGATTATACCCTTGTGTATTGGTCTGAATCTATTCGTGATGGACTGCAGGCAAAATATCCCGATCTGTTCAAGCTTCAAGATATTGATACGATTCAGATTGAATACGCATATTACACGTTATCACTTACTGAAGGGCTTAGCGGTGATCAGGATCAGAACGGGGTGCACATTCCGGTAAAGCCCAAGGATGTTCCTGAATTGTATATTCGGTTGAAGAGTGTCGATATAGGCGACCATGTGTTGGAGCAATTGCGAGAGGTAATCAATGATATGGTGAGAACCTCTCAACCAATGGGTGTCTTCGTTAGGGCAGCTGAGGATAAAAGGACTCAAAAAAATGAAATGTCAAAGACCGAAATGCTTCATCTAGAGCACGATCAACTCAAGCCTATCCAATCCATTGAGGATTTGAAGAAGAACATAAAGCTCCTGTAAGGGAACGCAGAGCTGTCTCAACTGTCATTACGCTAATGACATGGAGGCAGCTCTTTTTTTGTTGCAGTAGGACTAGGCCGTACGCGAGTCATAGTGAAGCAGACGTTGACATACGTTAACAATGACATTTCTAGGTCGGATTCACGATAACGAAGCGTATCGATTTCAATGAAATATAGGTGTTTGTGGGAAAGGAGGATTGTTTATGTCTAAGCAAGAACAGGGGGTACTTGCTATCGGCTCGGGATCCATGCTGGATTCATTGGTAAAAACCTGGCATGAAGCGGGAGACTTCACACTGACGGTTTGCACAACTGACACGGAAACTCCCGATCATGTTGCGTTTACGGTATATCAGGAGCCTAACGAAGAGGGAAGATTGACCTCAAATGTCACGATGAAAGCTGAACGGAGAGATCTCAAACAAGATTGGTGCAGTATTATTCGACCATACCGTTTTATCCTATACGCTGCTCAGCTTGAGAATTTGGCTGAATGGAGAGACCTTCAGGATGCATGTGAATTGGAGGGGAAACCTCTTCTGCCTGCGATAACCTTACGTGGGGTTGGATTAGTTGGGCCATTGTTAGATGTGGACGGATCAGCACGACCAGAAGCGGTGTGGCGGAGCCTGCATCCGACCGTGTTCCGAAGCGAGAATGAGCAACAGAGCTACTCGTTCTCGGCACTTCATATTCTTACAAATCTGGTTGTGCATGAATATCATCGGGAAGTGTCCGCGGGAAGAGAAGGAAATTGTAGAGATCAATGCTATATTCTTGATCCGAATAGCTTAACAGGGAGCTGGTATTCCATTCGTTCACATCTCTTCGATGTTGAACGAGGGAGTAAGGCGGCTTGCCGTATATCTGCAGTGGATGAAGTCATCACAGCAAGTAATGAGCGAATGAATGAATCAGATTGGTATACCAGCTTCGCAGATATGACTTCCTCTTCAATTGGAATTTTTCACAAATGGGAAGAAGCGGGAATTGTGCAGCTTCCTCTTGCACAATGCATGGTGCAGCCGATTGATCCGGCATCTGAATCATTTGTCAGAATACTGCCAGCAATCATGTGCAGTGGATTGACACATGAAGAGGCTCGGCGCGAGTCGGGACTGGCAGGATTGGAAGCGTATGCGGCACGTTTATTACCGTTTCTGTTCCCTGTATCGGGGAATGACCATGTGGCTGCTATCGGTGTAGGTGCAGGTTGTGAGGCAGCTGAAGCTGTTGGACGGGGAATTAGGGCATACTTGACGAAACGATTGCAGGATCGTATTGACCACAGCCGACACGGGACGAGTCAAATGATCGTAACGCGACTGCGATATGAACATGTAGCAGACAGCCGTTGTCAGTATTATTTGCAATCGCTATGTATCATGGGAGATGAGTCTATTATTGCGGCGGGGGAGCCGCTGCTAGGTTATCCGGTAGTATGGGTCTATTCGAGGGATAATTGGTATGGAAGTGTGGATGTAGATTTCACAATTGCGCTGCGCCATTCCCTTCAGAAGGCGCTAAATCAGGTTGAGGGGCATACGTCCGATCTATTTCTAGTTCAATGCGAAGAAGATAATTCAATGAACACGGTCGCGATCCCTCCTATTCCCTATCCGTTCACATCTGCTTATTGGATAGCAACGGTGGAAAGAGTATTGGAGAAGCACAAGAAGGACGATTCATGCTTCGAAATATATGATTTGCACAGCAGTTCTTTCCTTGGTACAGAGGCATTCTTCGTATGTGGAGTGCGGCTCAGAGAGGAGGGCTCTACGTGAACACTGTCCTGGTGATTGGAGAGGGATTACTTGCGGATGTCGTATATGCGCAGTTAATGAATCAGTGCGATTACAATGTAACAAGATTGACGAATCACAGTGAAGTCGTTCCAAGTACAAGTATTAGCATCGCATTGGTGCTTCAGGATCAAGAAAACCTTGGCTTGCTGTTGGATGTGAATGAGAAGCTTCAGCAAGCGGGAATTCCGTGGATATCGGCTTATTTGAGTGAGGGGGAAGGGTTCGTCGGTCCGCTGAATTGGCCAGGTGCATCCGGATGCTTCCAATGTGCAGACATTAGAATGTCGATAGCGGGCAGCAACACCAATGCAACTGATGACATACTTATGAAGTTGGTTAACCCTGACTATGTCCCACGAATTGAACCGGACATTGAAGTGACAGGGAATCGATATATGGCTCAGTTACTTGTTGAGGAGACATCGAAATTCATAAGCGGACACAGACTGTGTACCGACAGTCACATTTATATGATCAACTTGCACAGCTTGAACTGTACGCGGCATTATATTCTTCCTTATGGTGCTTGTCCAGTATGCGGCCAGCTAGAAGAAGATTCGTCGGAAGCAGCGAGTATTGTGCTTAAACCATCTCCCAAGCTGGATAATAGCTATCGGTGTCGTTCCATGAATGAACTACAGGGGGTTCTGTTCAACGACTATTGGGATCGTCGATCCGGCTTATTTAACGATATAGGGCTGCATCTTTCTTCTGTATTTGCGGATGCAGTCGTCAATCTCCCACTCGGCTATTACGATGAGGTGACAGCGGGACGTTCCCATTCGTTCACGAACAGTCAGCTTGCTGCCATATTAGAGGGATTGGAACGTTATTGCGGCATCACCCCCCGCGGTAAACGTCCAGTTGTGTTCGATAGTTATAACCAACTGATGGAAGTTGCTATGGATCCCGCTACAATAGGGCTTCATGCACAAGAACAATACGAACAGGAAGGTTTTCCGTTTGCCTCCTTTGATCCAGATACCCCTATTGAATGGGTGTGGGGTTATTCATTTTTACAGGAGCGCCCGATTCTAGTTCCTCATCTAGTAGCCTATTACAGCTTAGGGCACGAAGGGAGTTTCGTGTATGAAACCTCCAACGGTTGCGCACTAGGAGGCAGTCTGGAAGAAGCGGTGTTGTATGGCATATTTGAAGTAGTTGAACGTGATGCCTTCTTAATGACTTGGTATGCGAAGCTCCAATGTCCTAGGCTCGATCCATATTCCTCAGGGGATCAGGAGCTACTCCTCATGATTCAACGGATCAAGGCTGTCTTAGGATATGAGGTGTTGTTGTACAACATAACAACGGAGAATGGGATTCCGAGCATCTGGGCGATTGCTAGGGGGACAGCAGAACATGAAGTGAGTGTAGTCTGTTCTGCGGGAGCTCATCTTGACCCGATACGAGCAGCTAAGAGTGCTGTCCATGAACTTGCGGGGACAATCTCCATGGTTGAAAAACGTTGGAAGGAACGTGGTTCGGAAGCACTGTCTATGTTTATGGATTCGTATGAGGTACAGCAGATGGAAGATCATACTCTGCTGTACAGTTTGCCAGAAGCAGCGGAAAGGCTTCAATTTCTGTTAGAGGAGCAGCGTCCTGCCCGTTCCTTTGCCGAAGAATTTCCAACCCCAGTGGTTCTGGTCAGTACAGATGTAACAGAAGAGTTGAAGGAAGTTCTTGAAGTGTTTCGTCGATTGCAATTAGACGTGGTTGTTGTTGATCAATCGTCCAGCGAGACGCTACGCAATGGCCTACACTGCGTGAAAGTGCTGATTCCAGGCATGCTTCCAATGACTTTTGGCCACCATCTACGTCGATTAGAGGGGATTGACAGAGTGTTGGAAGTACCGATGAAACTTGGATATGTGGATCGTAAGCTTACACGTGAGGAACTGAACCCTCATCCGCACCCATTTCCGTAAAGGATGTTGAATGACAGAATGCAGTTGAAATCAATGTCTGTCCGTACATGCAGACGGAAGAAGTTAACCTTCATTCATGTAGAGGTGCTGCTGGGCTGGTATCGAATTGAACTTACTAGTAAAATAAGTAAATGACAAGAAGATTATGAGAAGCAGCGATTGCGGTTATGTCGAGTTCAAGATATCCCATCCCCATAGTGAAAGAGGTATTACGACATGCATCTATTATTAAATAAGCTCGTTCAACAAGTTGAGTTCACGGGAAATATAGAACAGAATATTCAACGGTTCCTAACCGCCAATCATTGCCCACACACGGCAGACCATAGTAGGAGTGTAGGTGCGGAAGCTGGAAGAGTTGCACGTATATATGGCGCTGATCCAGAGAGAGCGGAATTGGCAGGATGGCTGCATGATATAAGCGCCGTATTTCCTAACGAGGAACGAATTGAGGCGGCTAGGCAGCTAGGGATTGATATACTCCCCGAAGAGGAGCAATTCCCGATGATCATCCATCAGAAGCTATCCAAGGTGATGGCACGGGACATATTTGGCGTTCAGGATGCTGAAGTGCTGGATGCGGTGGGCTGCCATACTACGCTGCGAGCCGATGCCTCGCAGCTTGATCTTGTACTATTTGTTGCCGACAAGATTGCATGGGATCAGCAAGGCACTCCTCCTTATATCGAGGAATTACATCATAATCTCGCAATATCGCTGGAACATGCGGCGTTTGCTTACATTCAATATTTATGGGAGCGCAAGGACACACTGAAGGTCATCCACCCTTGGCTCGCAGATGCTTATAAACAATTGCATGTACAATTGAATGCGGAATGAAGTTGTAATGTGGAGTGGTCTGACGCAGTAGGCGTCAGACCACTTCATTTTTTGTTGACTGCAGCCGGAAATTTGAAAGGGAAATGGGGCTCCCACTTAGTTCGAATCTAGTATGAAATGGATTATCTCATGCGGCGCTGGTAGAATAAAGAATGGAAGTAGGAAATTTTTCACTGCTGCTGCTGCTGATTAAGGAAATATTGAAATAGCCACCGAAGCATATTGGGGACGGCTGGAGTTGAGGGAAAGGTGGATGGAGTAACTTGAATGTATGGGATGTATTAGGGATTGAGCCAACGGAAGATGATTCTGTCATCTCGAGCGCTTATGCGAAGAAGCTAACGCTAGAGCATCCAGAAAATGACCCACAGTGGAAAGAAATGCTGCATGAAGCCTATGAAGTAGCGCTGAAGCTAGCGCGCAAAAGGTCAGCAGCAACAGAAGCTTCTAGCATGAGGCTGAACGATCATGGTGAACGGTTGGAAAATACATATGAAAATGTGGAGAATGCAAGAGAAGAGGTTGCTGTGAGCACAGCTTATCCTTATGCCGCAAATCCGATTCAGGTATTTCTAGGCCAAGTATCTGAGCTGTATAGCAACTTCGCAAATCGCATTCAGCCTACATATTGGCAAGCCTTATTCCAGGAGAATGTGGAATGGGATATTGAGAATCATCAGTTACAAGATGAAATGGTGATGTTTCTTGAGGAGAAGCATTATTTTCCGATGGCGGTATGGGCCGTGCTAGAGAAGACTTTCCGTTTTCTAGAGCATGAGGAAGAATTAAGGGGACGCCATGCTGAGGAATTCATTGATTATATAGTCGAACAGGTCAACGGTACAGTGGAGCTGTCCTATGATTGCTTTATGGATGTAAAGATCGATTTTGATATTGACCGTTATCTCTACTTGCGTGAGATGGCTCAGTATATGCTTATGGAAGGTGAATTGGAAGAAGTAGGTGCATATTTGAGCGAAGCTCATGAATTATTCCAAGACGATCCTGACCTAGTGCTCATGCGCGGCAAATACTTCGAAGCAATCGGCGAGATGGAGCAAGCAATGGATCGCTACAATCAAGTGATTGCGATGAAACCCGATGAGTTCGAGGGACGATGGCACCGTGCACAGCTCCTGTACAAACTTGAACAATATGAAGCTGCCTTGGCGGACTGTAATCGCTTGCTGGAGATTGAGGGGAATCAGCAAGATGCGTTGATGCTGTCCATTCATTGTTATACGCAATTAGGGCAGCTGAAGGAAGCGCGTATGAAGCTCCAACAATCCAATGACATTGACAATGTTCATGACATTTTACGGTATGTTCACGGTATTAAGTTATTCAACAAATATAGATATGCACAAGAAGTGGAAGAAAAGGGACAGAGACAAGCACGCAAACAAATTTCATTATTTCTCCTCTACTACTATCTCCACTTGACTTGGCTATACCTACTCGTCTATGTTGGGCTTCAACTATTTATAAGCGTGCCTCTTGTCGTTACGGTATTATGGCTTGCAGTAATGGTGTGGAACGGTTGGAAGACGTTCAAGACTTACCGAATGATGACTACCTAGAAGGAGGGCTCCAATTATGCCAAGCGAATACAATAAGCAACAAAGAAAGCAGCTGGAGCTGTACTTCCGTTGTCTTTCCTCTGTATGTACGGACAGTGTGATGGGGTATCATTATATTCCGTTTGGTTTTCCATTTACGGATCGATTTCTGCGCAGAAGCTCGATGAAGAAGGCGTTCTCCGCTTGGAGCGTTACAAATAAGGAATCATTGCTCAGTCGAATTCACTGGCTGCTCGAAGATGGACTGCGAGAGGAGTACAAGAAGCTGCATATGAGTCTTGCTGCACGCAACGAAGTCTCTCGCAAGCGTTATGTGGAATCCTCTGTTGATCATCCTGACCATGCCAAGGTCGTAATTGTCAATGCATTTTTAAACCAGTTTCCTTCCGGAGAAATTGCGGCGTTCGGCGGGGCTTGGGCCATCTATATGTGTAATATGGGAATTACCTACGGCTACTTAACCAAGGAAGAAGCTTGGGGGATGAAGCTTAAAGCGGCTCACCATTTGCAGAACTGTTACAAGAGCTGGGAAGACTATTTGGCCGCTTTTGCTGCAGGCAATAGCTACTTTGCCTCGGATAGTGAAATGAAGATGCAGGCTCACATTACGAGTAGAGCCTCGACGCTGCTTGGATCAAGCACATTAGCCATGGGTAAGGCAAAGTGGGGGGTAGCTTGACGATTTACTAGTAGGGCGGAATAGAAGGTGATTAGATGGCAGCTGAGGTTCATGTAGCCAGCATCCATGATTATTTTGAGCGTTATTCTGAAATGATTCATGGTGATATGGAAAGCAGCACTTGGGAGCAGCGAGTGTTCCTCCCTCCTCACATTGGAACGGGCAGTGTGACCCGGATGCGCGTCCGTGAAGGTATGGAAATCATGGTGACCGACATCACTTATGCGAAAGATATGAGGCTCCTTATTCAGGAGTCATGCCGTCTGTTTGAACTGAGTTATTGTTTGAGCGGAGAAGTGTATTGCGAATGGAGTGGAAAAGCAAGCCATACGGAACCGCAGTCTGGCAATGTGCTGCTGTTGGAGGATGTGCAGGTATATGAGGAGAAAAAGGCAGGAATGCACCATCATATGGTCGAGGTGAGATTTTCACCGGATGAACTGTATGCCTATGCCGCTGATGCGGCCGAGAAACAGAACATGGAGAGATTGCTTCATCGTCACCTTGGCAGTATTGACTCCTATGCGGTCACACCTGACATTCATCGATGCGTAACAGATATGCTTCGGTGCGATTATCGGGGAAAGATGAAGCGATTATACATGGAGAGCAAAGCTATCGAATTCCTCGCCTTATTCGGAGAGACGGACGAAATTCATGATCGAACAGTGAGGCGAAACGTTCGACGCGATGATATCGCGAAGCTTCATGAAGCAAGGGAAATTGTAATGAACAACTATGAACAGCCCTTGTCGATACGAGAACTCTCCAAGCATGTCGGGATCAACGAGTTCAAGCTGAAAGCAGGATTTCGAGAATTGTTCGGCTCAACAGTATTCGAACTGGTGCGCAAGCAGCGGATCGAGAAGGCGATATGGCATATGGAAATGGGGCAACTGAATGTAGGGGAAGCAGCCGTCGCGGTTGGGTACAGTAATGTTAGCAACTTTACGGCAGCCTTTCGCAAGCATTACGGCTGCAATCCAAGCTCGTTCCTCAAGCAGTTGGAACAGCAGGATCAAGTTCGAAGGTCGTCTTCGAATGGCGGCGACTCTTTCATTTCGCAAGGGGACCCTTTGGCCTAATGTAGGTAGAAGGGTTCTTCAATTATTTCCTCTATAGGGGCAAAGACTCCCTCTTCAGGTAGAGCATGTGAACATGATTGGCTCATAATTAGAGTATTCATGTGATTCTAACTACTGGAGGGAATCGTAATGTCTCCTATTTTGACAACTACATCACAACACACGGATGATAATCAGCAAATGGAGGGGAATCCGAAACGATGGATTGCACTTGTTATCGTACTACTGCCGACGCTGCTTATCTCACTGAACACTTATATGATTCAGGTTGCTCTGCCGTTGATGCAGCAGAGCTTGAATGCAAGCTTCGCTGAAGCGCAGATAATTGTTACAGGATTCTCTCTTGGCTTGGCGGTGGCCTTGATCATTAGCGGGAAGTTGGGTGACATATTCGGAAGAAAACGGCTGCTTCTTATTGGAGTAAGCGGGTTCACAATCATGGCCATGCTTGGCGGCTTGACCTCGGATCCTTCCCTGCTTATTGCCATTCGGATCGTTCAAGGCTTGGCTGCTGCGCTCATTCAGCCCCAGGTTCTTTCTACGATGCAGGTCAGCTTTCCGCCACGAGAAAAGGCAATCGCGTTCAGCATATATGGTGCAATCATTGGATTTGGATTTGCTTTTGGACTCATTTTTGGGGGCCTTATCGTCAACTGGAACCTGTTCGATCTTGGCTGGCGAATGGTGTTCTTTGTTAACGTTCCATTCGGTATGCTGGTTCTAATGCTGCTGCCAATCATTTCTGAATCGCGTGGGGAGAAAAAACAGCCTATTGATTGGATTGGCGCTCTTCTACTCATAAGCGGCTTATTTCTGCTTGTATATCCTTTATCGGAAGGGCAGAGACAGGGGTGGCCGGTGTGGGTTTGGTTTTGTATGCTGATCGGTTTTGGTGTACTTGTTACTTTTGTGGCATTCGAGTGTTACAAGAAGAGAAGAAACGCTTTTCCGTTGGTGAATCTTGTTGTATTTCGGCATGCTTCCTTTCGCGTAGGCCTGTTGGCTGTGCTTGTCGTGTACCTGGGCATGTTCGCCTTTTTCTTCCTATTAAGCTACTATGTCCAATACGGTCTGCATAAGGATGTTCAAACCACAAGCATGGTGTTTCTGCCATTGGGGGTCGGATTCTTTCTGTCATCTCTCTTATCCTCCCGTTTCGTAGAAAAATGGGGGATAGGTTCATTGAAGCTCGGCTCTATCGGCATGGCAATATGCATATCGCTGCTGATTGGTTCTATCCTGTATGACGCGAGGGCTATGCTTAATTACCGTAATCTTCTCCTATTATGGATGTACGGATTCAGTCTTGGCATGGTCACGACACCACTAGCGAATATCGTTCTAAGCACAGTTCCGAAGAAGGATGCCGGATCGGGATCAGGATTATTCACGACCTGTATGTACTTGGCAAATTCGCTAGGGGTGGCATTGATCGGTATTGTGTTTTCCGGCGTACTTGGACATGTGCTCGTAGAGGCTGAGCTGTCTGATTATGTACGCGCGTTTTCTGTATCAGTAGGTGCTTGCGGTGGGCTGGCACTGGCGACTTTCGTCTGCCTATGCTTTTTACCGGATCCTAGACGAAAAAGCCGAATGACAAAAGTGAAGCATACATTGTAAAAAATGATAGCGTAAGAGAAAAACCATCAGAAATGGAGGAGGGCATAAGCATGATCACGCTGCATCAGGTCGAGTACGAGCAAAAATCTACGCTTCGTAATTTGCTGGAGCTGTATAAATATGATTTCAGTGAATACGATCCTGAGGACGTCAACGAGAACGGTCTATATGAATATATGTATCTGGATCATTACTGGACAGAGGAAGGGAGATATCCTTTCTTCATTCGAGTGGATGGGAAGCTTGCGGGATTAGCGCTCGTAAGGAAGTTGGAAACGAATGACGACAATCGAACGGTTTATTCGATGGCGGAATTTTTCGTAATGAAAAAGTATCGGCAATCGGGAGTAGGAACGTATGCGGCAACAGCTTTGTTCGATCAGTTTAAGGGAACTTGGAAGGTAGGTCAGATAGATGAAAACGTACCTTCACAGCATTTTTGGAGGAAAGTAATTACAGCGTACACAAACGATAACTATGAAGAGATTCGAGAAAACGGCTGGGACGGCCCGATCCAATGCTTCTCCACTGAGCTTCGGTAGAAGAGAGTTTCCATAATCGTTGTCCAAAAAAATATTTTAAAATAACATCATCAATTTTACGCCCCGCTTGTGGCTTCTGGATCGCTGCATACACCAGTAGCAAGCGGGGCGTTCTATATCGATTCATGTGAACTTGATATCGGTGTATTATTTAAAGCACCTGTTTAAATTAACAATCCGCCTCTTTCTTTATGCCGCGCAATGAGTACCTCACTAGTAACGGAAGTGATACCATCAATCGCTTGAAGCATTCTCAAGCACTGTTCAGCATGCTCCGGATCATCCAGCAGTGCATGGACATGCAGATGCGGCTTGCCGCTCATTTGATACACGTTCGTAATCTCCTCAGCTAATCTTAGCTGTTCTACGACATGCTGCAGCTTCACCCAATCCACTTCAATATCGAAATACATCGACAAGGTTTTGCCCGCCTTGAGCGGATTCACGACAATGGTGAACCGATCAATAATCCCATCCTCCATCAATTGATGGATTCGTTCGCGAACAGCCGCTCGGGTCAAGTTGACCATTCGTCCAAGCTCCGCATTGCTTAAGCGTCCATTCTCGGATAACAGCTGCAAAATCCGTGTATCGATCTCGTCTAAATTACGGAACTGCATTTGATCAACCCTTTCGACTAGTACTTGTCCTATTAAGTCCATTATAGCACATACAATGTAAAGTTAATTGCGAAATCTATTGATCGATTGTATAAAAAAGTGTATACATATGTATGTGGAAGATCATGGCGCGGAAGGGGAGAGGATGTTGTCATTACTAGCGATTGAAATACTGTTGATCTCCGTGTTGGCTGGAATCGTCGGGGCAGTGCTTGGTCTGGGTGGAGGGATTATAGTTACTCCCGCGTTGACCTTATTGTTCGGCGTTGATATTAAGACGGCAATTGGCGCAAGTATTATTTCGGTCATTGCAACCTCAAGCGGGGCAGCGATCGCTTATATTCGAGATCGGATTACGAATGTGAGAGTAGGCATGTTCTTGGAGGTTGCAACAACAGTCGGAGCAATAACCGGTGCATTTCTGGGTGGAATCATGGCGCCTACGGTGCTGTATATTATCTTCGGTCTGCTGCTGCTCTACTCGGCGGGGACTATGCTTAAGAAGCGGAATGATGAACTGCCGAAGGATGTACATATGCATCCGGTTGCGGAGAAGCTGCGCTTACAAGGCGAGTATTATGATAAGGCGTTGAATCAGACGGTTCCGTATAAAGTGGACAATGTATACGGCGGATTCGGCGTCATGTACGGAGCAGGGGTCATATCGGGTCTGCTTGGAATTGGCAGCGGCAGCTTCAAAGTGATGGCGATGGATGTCTTCATGAAGCTCCCGCTTAAGGTATCCAGTGCGACGAGCAACTTCATGATGGGCGTTACGGGCGCGGCAAGCGCGGGGGTCTATCTGTTCCGTGGCGACATCGATCCGGCAATCTCGGCACCGGTGGCGCTGGGTGTTCTTATGGGGGCAACGGCTGGCGCAAGAATCATGCAGAAGATGAAGAGCAAGACAATTCGCAAATGGTTTATTCCGGTATTGGCGTATGTGGCTATTCAGATGATTGTACAGGGATTGGGGGGACTACTATGAGTGAGCTTGGGCGAGAAGGCAGCGTACAGCAGTCCGAGATCGTACAACAGCGCAATGACAAATCGGAAGCGGTAGAGGTTGTTGTCAGCAAGTGGCTTCGGATAGGGGTACTGGCTAGTGCAGCGGTGATCCTTACTGGTTTGCTGCTGTTCCTCATTTCTGGAGACAGTGGATATCCTGAGCAGACTTTTCCAACCAGTCTGGCAGGAATTTATTCCGGTCTATTGTCAATGAAGTCGTATGCGATTATCCTAACAGGGCTGATTATGCTCATTGCTACACCAGTACTGCGGGTTTTTATCTCTATTTTTGTTTTTCTGCATGAACAAGATTATTTGTATGTAGGAATAACAATAGTAGTGTTCTTGATCTTAGTCGCCAGCTTTTTCATTGGAAGTGCAGGTTGATCTATTGTATTAAGAGTGCCTGAACAGAGAAAAGTCAGTCAATAATATTAGCCAGGAAATTACTGTTCATCCACTTGGATTCATGTATACTAAAATAGAATATGTATCCAAATGAAGAGAGCATCGAGTGGGAACTTGGTGTTCTCTTTTCGTCTCATTTACTAGATAGGAGTGGTTGCCATGTCTATGCTGCAAGTATTAGATAAGGGGTATGTCCGGTTAGTCAACACGATGGGTTCGGATTTGACAGTTGTCAACTCCGCACGGGTATCCTATGCCAAGGAATCGATGGAACTGAGTGAACGGGATATTCGATTGATTCAATTTCTGGCTAGAGAAGGACATACCTCGCCATTTCGACATGTCATGCTGCAGTTCGAAGTGTACGCGCCGCTTATGGTTGCTAGGCAGTGGTGGAAGTATGTCATAGGTTCTTCCCATATGGAAGGCACAGGCGACAGCTTGGAGGCTTGGAATGAATCGAGTCGTAGATATATCACTGAAGAGCCTACATTCTACATACCGTCCCAGGGAGAGTGGAGAAGCAAGCCCGAGAATTCGAAGCAGGGCAGTGGAGACATTGTATCATGGGAAATCGGGCAGAAGCATACGGATGAGCTGATGAACTACATCGAGCTTGGTGTTGACAAGTATGAAGCGGCACTAGAAGATGGCATATGCGCGGAACAAGCTAGATTATTTCTGCCTTCCTACGGCATGTATGTTCGGTGGTATTGGACAGCCTCCTTGCAGTCGGTAGCTCACTTCTTGAATCAACGCCTGGAGCATGATGCTCAGAAGGAAATTCAATCCTATGCGAAGGCGATATTGGAGCTTAGCAGGCCTATTTTCCCACATTCCTTGCAAGAGCTCTTGAAGCAGGATACTGGAGAGTAAGTGCAGGTAAGAAGTGTATGGAAATGAAGTGGTCTTGAGAATAGTAGACAATGGACGCAGCCATATTGGTATTCGACAACTCCATATGGTGCGTCCATTCTCATTTTGTATAAAATATCTAACTTATAGATCGTTAGATTTATTCCGCACAGGCAGTATGCGTTGTTCCACACTCTCATACATATCAAGCAAGCGAGATAGCCAAGCAAATCTAGTGGATGACCAGTACACGAGCACTGCTGAGGAGATCCCGATTATTGCGCCTACTGCAATATCTACAGGATAATGTACGCCAACCCATACACGAGATAATGCTACACAACCCGCCAGCACGAGCCACAACCAGCCCCAGCCTGTTTTTTTGCGCATCAGCCAGAACGACGCACAGATGGAGAAAAACAATATCGTATGATCACTAGGAAATGAATTGTTGATGCTGTGATCTATCAATTTACTAACATGCGGGAGTTCCGCAAATGGTTGATGATGCGAATGGAATCTTCCTACCGCTTTGCCAATGAGCTCTGCGAGAATGAATGCAAATCCGCCCTGCAGCACCATCATGCGATTGGCAGTTGTACGAGTGAACCAAAATAACAGCATGCAAGCCGCTAACAGATAGATCGTATATTCCGCAATGAATACGACAGATGGATTTAGAAAGGAGAGCTGCTTGCCTAAGTCGTTAATTCCTCGAAACATTTCAATATTTAATTGGGGTAATGACACGTATTTTCTTCCTCCTTGTGACCTATATCAATTAGATCTAGTATTTATTCAATATGCTTAGTATAGGGAGAGGGCTTTAATTGCTCCTTAATAAATTCTTAATATTACATAAAAATCTGATCAGAATCAGCAGGTTATTTATGGTTTATCGCGTAGTCGCTAATATGAACCGAATGGGGAACACGATTGTTATGATTCCTATGTTGAAATAGGAGGCTGGTCAAAATGGACTTCAATCTTTTGTGTCACTATTACGAAGCCGCAGGAGGGCCATTTCACAATTTGTCTGCACTGTCTATTGAAGAAGCGAACAGCATCTTGTCCGAGTTAAGAGAGAATGGAAGAGGTTTTGCAAGCAAACGATCTGAAGATTACATGCAAATTCGGCGTCAATTAGAGAAGCAGGCAAGAATGATGTTTGTAGAGCAAGGCGGCAATCCTCGGACGCTATATCCTCACTATATGACATTAGGGCAATGCCACTGGCTGCTGGAGTGGTATGAAGAGGGAAGAGAATTACAAATCTATATTGATGATTTCGACGCTAGTACCATTAGTTTTACTTATGGAGACTTATTTCCAACAATACGAGTTGAGGACGGAAAGCCATATCGCAAAAAGGTATATACCCGAGATACCATTCAACAGGTAGTTGAACAGTTTGGCTGGCCACAGCAATGGAACGCGCACGGTCAATATGGCCCTGAGCGATATATTGAAGTTCAAATTTGGGATGATCGGGTCATAGAACGATACAGAAACAAATGGATAAATACTGAACATGCAGACATCCACGATTTTGAGGGGAGAACAATGGCATGAGTGTAGCATCGCTTATTACTTTGCAGCCAAAGTGATCGAGGGGAAGCCATGTATTCAGGTTCTGACCGGGCTAAATTTATGACATAGCTTGGAATAATAAAGGAAAATTGTGAATATTGAAGATGGCCTATGGGGAAAATGTGACAGCTTCATTCAAATGCTGGAGACGAGAATGAGGAATTATCAGAGCCATAAGGCGTCTCTTAGGAGGATTCTTGTGAAAAGGCATAATAATCCTCCTAAGAGACGATAGCGAATCTATGTAACTTTCGTTACGTAATAAGTTTGCAGGAACATAGAGATTTCATCGTTAATGGTGACCAAATCGGCTTCTGAAGGGAAATGTCCCATATCATATGATTTGATTGCGATTAGATTCGGAATGATTGCGCGTGCTGCTTGATTGAGCTGCTGATCAGGGAAAAAGATGTCCTTTCGGCCTGTAATGAGAAGAGTAGGCGCATGGAATTGCTGGAGTTCCTCTTTTTCTGTAAGTTTAGGCATATTTTGCTCAAGTTTCACATATCGAAAAATGTCTCCAATAATTTCCTTGTCTATTGCCTTCATCGTATTGTCAGACATGGCATTGGTTAGCTTATCAAGGTATCTATCTGAGGAAGTTGCATGGAACAGAAGCAGTGGCAAAAGGATGTCTTTGATCATTTTGAGCTTCGATCCTAAGCGTATCCCTGCTGGTGACACGAGCACAGCGCAGTCTATTTTATGCGGCATATAGGCGGCTAGTCTTAATATGATTCCTGCTCCATAAGAGGGGCCTATAAATCCGCATTTCTCGATGTTAAGACCGTTCATGAGTTCTTCAAGCCATAGGGCGAAGCTATTATCCTTAGCTGACACTCGAGTTTCTGCACTAAACCCAGGATGACCAATCGTATCAGGCGCATAAATTCGATACTGGCTCGTTAATGGAGAAAACCAAGACAACGTCATAGGGTTGATGCAGTTTCCCCCTTGTAATAGGAACAACGGTTTTCCATTAGCGGGTCCCGCAGCTAGTAGATGAGTCGAGCCAAAGCTTGTATTCAGATACATACGCTCCACAGGAAACCGCAAAGCTTGTATATAGCTTTCATAATGATTCGTAATCAAACTTTTACCCTTTTTGCTTTTATAAATCGTTACTATGCTGCTCATCGAACGCCTCCTCCGTACTTATCACCATCCTATAGTTACGTTACATATCGAAATTGGATGCAGATGGGGCGAGAAAGTTTAATTCTCTAATTGAAGATGTGACGAGGTTGATCTTAGCCAGGTTGAAGGCGTTAGGTATTTGTACTGCATTTGAAAAAAAGGAGTGTTGGTTGATGGGACGTGTCTGTAGAAATGGGTTTGTCGTTCAGACTGTATGGCTTGTCATACTTCTCTTACTGGTTCAAGGCTGTACATCAAAGTCTGGCCCCGTGTATTTGGAAATGAAGGGCTTGAATCAGGATGAACAAGAGATAGTACAGCTCATCAACAAACGAATGCAATATTTGCATGAGGGAAATGCGGAGGAATATATGAAGCTATTCGCACCGAATAGTCCGATAACAGGCATGCCGACCTACCAATTGAAGGCGGTGAAGCTGCACACTCCCATCCATATTCAGGAGCAGAAAAAGGCATATCAAGTTCTTCTCCTAGCTGATGATATGCTGACCAACGATGATTTTTTCACGTCACAGTACGTATTTATCAAGGGAAAAGAATCGGACTCGAAATGGCTTATCTACGATATTGATTAAATTAATTTTTAAAGAAGGTCAGAGGTTTGCCATTTGAAGAGGTCGAAAGGATATCTTATATGAAGAGATTGATGCAGGGCATATTTCTAATCGGATTGTGTTCATTACTTTTTAGTATTCAGGTTAGCGCTACTAGCTGGGTCTACTTAGAACCAGACAAGGTGATGGAACGGGCGTCTGTTATTGTGCAAGGGACGTACGATTTTAAGAGACAACAAGCAGGCAGCAGGCAGTCGTTTTCGTGGGAAAGGTACGAATTTCAGGTGAGACGTGTATATAAAGGGGATGTCCCGCCTACAATTACTGCAGGTATCCATTGGGACGATGTAACACAGATTCGGAGCGGGCAGGAGGAAGGGGATGAGATTCTTCTGTTTCTGGAGAAAAACGACAGAGAAGATTTTTTAGTGCCAGTTGGCGGCCCAAATGGAATCGTTCCAATCCGTAACGGCGAAATTCGTGATTTTGAAGAGTCCAAAAAGAAGGTTTATACTCATTTTATTACCGATAGAGTCTTTAAGGAGCCTAATGCCAGCTTGCCTATTCAGTTAGGGAGAACGGATTATATCCGCTATGGTTTGATAGCAGCAGCTATTCTGTTCGTGGTATCATTTTTTGCATGGAAAAATAGAAGGCAGTAGATTAATTGATCTACGAAATGATAACCAATTGGGGGAGGTAGAAAAGTATGAGCTCAATCACTGTTCTTCACTATGATGCGTTCTCTATAATTCCACAGAAGGGCAATCCAGCAGGTATTGTGCTTGATGCAGATGCATTAAGCGAGCAGGATATGCAGCGAATTGCGGAGCAAGTTGGATTTAATGAAACGACATTCATTCTTCATTCGGATCAAGCAGATGTTCAATTGCGATATTTTACCCCAGGGAATGAGATGAACTTATGCGGCCATGCGACAATAGCGTCGCTGTATTGTTTACATTCGAAAGGCTATTTTGGAGAGAAGAAGAGCATCAGTATCGAAACGAAGGCAGGTATTTTACCGATTGAACTCACGATCCTTGATGGACGACTATATATTAAAATGAAGCAGAACCGTTCACAGTTTATTCCGTTTCAAGGGGATATCGCTCGATTAGCGGAATCAATCGGATTGCAGGTAGACGATATCGATCTGACCACACCTATAGCTTATGGAAGCACAGGCATATGGACTCTGCTAGTACCTATTCAGAGACTTGAGAAGTTTAAGGCCATGATGCCTATGAACGCCATGTTCCCGAGTATACTAACAGAATTCCCGCAAGCGTCCGTGCATCCATTCTGTATGGAGACTTATGATCCTGATGCATTCATGCATGGTAGACATTTCTCTTCTCCCTATTCGGGTACGGAAGAAGACCCTGTAACAGGCACAGCATCTGGGGTAATGGGGGCTTATTTCTTGCAATATATGCGTACAGATCTGGATTCAGCTGAATTCGTTGTAGAGCAAGGCCAAGAGATGGAACGCGATGGCATGGTTAAGGTTCAGGCAAAGAGAAATGATGATAAGATCGAAGTTTACATTGAGGGGACTGCTGTATTCGTCAAGGAAATAACCGTTGATATTGACCAATAAAGTGTAAAGTAATGGAATATGATAAGCGCCCTTACAAGACACTAAGTGACCCGACTGAAAAACTTGTTTTTTTAGTTGGGTTATTTCATTTTAGGGGAGACTTCATAATAAGGTTCTCAGTAAATCGAATTTTTAATAATTATAGGACGAAAAAAGAAACATAGACGTGAAAAACTTCTGTGTTTCTTTTTTATATATTTATTGGAAAACACTTCACGTTTTCGGTCAATGCTCCTTCTAACCTAATTAACGTAAGGGATTTGTAAGAAATGGATAAGAAAAAGAAATTTTTACTGTATAGGATAAAAATATAAGAAGGTAAGGGGAGATGATAGCTGTCTAGTTAGTACGGAAAAAAGCAACCACCCATACAATATGAATAGAGGTGTGGAATGCCCTATGAAAACACGTAGTCAAATTACGAGTTTGGCCCTTTTAATAGCTGGAAGTTCCCTGTTATACACAACGCCAACCCCAATTGTAAAAGCAGATCCCGCTCAAAATGAATCCAGTTCGTTACAAACAAGTATTCAACGAGATCGTGCCTCCGTCAAGCAAGCAATGCGGGATACTTTGCAGCTTGGATACCCGGGGATACTCGCTAAAACTTCTGAGAATGGAAGGACGTGGAGTTATGCCGCTGGGATAGCGGATCTGAGAACCAAGAAACCAATGAAAACAGATTTTCGCTTTCGCATTGGCAGCGTGACGAAGACGTTCACCGCAACAGTTCTACTTCAATTGGCTGGAGAGAAACGCCTGCATCTAGACGATTGCATTGAAAAATGGTTGCCTGGTGTCATACAAGGAAACGGATATGATGGTAACCAGATTACGATCCGGCAGATATTGAACCATACAAGTGGTATCGCTGAATACGCAAGGTCAAAAGAATTTGATCTTATGGATACAAAAAAATCGTATGCGGCTGAAGAATTAGTAAAGATGGGGATTTCTATGCCCCCAGATTTTGCCCCAGGAAAGGGCTGGTCTTATTCAAACACAGGATACGTATTACTGGGTATCCTTATTGAAAAAGTAACCGGAAACAGTTATGCGGAAGAGATTGAAAATCGGATTATTGAACCGCTTGAATTGTCGGATACATTCCTACCTGGCAATTCAACCGTTATTCCAGGCACTAAGCATCCCCGCGGATATATCCAACTAGACGGAGCAAGTGAGCTAAAGGACGTTACTTTTTATAACCCAAGTATGGGTCAATCGGCTGGAGAGATGATTTCTACTGCTGACGACTTAAACAAATTCTTTTCTTACTTGCTCAGTGGCAAATTACTAAAAGAACAGCAGCTAAAACAAATGCTTACTACAGTTCCTACAGGAATAGAAGGAATCGATGGATATGGTCTTGGAATCTATGAAACTAAACTTGCAAACGGTATATCGATATGGGGACACACAGGTGGCATTCCAGGATTTGATACTTTTGCTGGAGGCACACATGGAGGTAGTCATACGTTGGCCGTCAGTTTGAACAGTATGGGGAAAGTTAAAAGTTCGGATCTTTTTAAAAATATTTTACTTGCTGAATTTAGCAAGTAGACCTAAAGAAAAGAACGGATAAATTATGTCAATTTATAAGGAGTTTATTCTCTCATGAAAAATAAACTATCGGGGCTGTTAGCCGCTACATTGGTGCTAACGATGACCCTACCAACAGGAGCGATAGCATCTTCTAGCGGTAAGACTACAGTTGGAGCAAGCCAAAATGTTGCAAGCCAAGAACTGGAGAAGATTGCAACAGAGAAAGCTGCTCTACTCACGAAGTCCTATGAGACAACAAGCGTGCAGTATGCGCTAATTGATAATGGCAAAATTATTTTATCGGGTCAGACAGGCAAGAACGATATAGAAGGGAAAAAGCCTCTGACCAAGGATACTCTATATGGGATTGGATCAACCAGTAAAGTATATACAGCTGCGGCTGTAATGAAATTGGTCGACGAAGGAAAAGTCGATTTGGATGCTCCTATCGTCCGCTATGTTCCTGATTTCAAGATGAAAGATGAGCGGTATAAGCGCATTACGCCGCGTATGCTGTTGAACCACTCTTCGGGTTTGCCAGGTATGACGTTCAATAATGTATTTTTATTTAAAGATAATGATACTTATGCCCATGATATCTTGTTGCGGCAATTATCAAGCCAAAGCTTGAAGGCAGATCCTGGCGCGTTCTCGGTATACTGTAACGACGGCTTTACGCTGGCCGAGATTTTGGTGGAAAGAGTCAGCGGTATGAGTTTTACTGAATTTCTACATCAGAAGTTTACAGAACCGCTAAATCTGAATCATACAAAAACGCCACAGGACAAATGGGAGGACGAAAAGCGCGCTGGACTTTATACTCCGACGTACCAAGGGCAGCTTCCTATTGAATCAGTGAATGTGATTGGTTCGGGGGGGTATCTCTTCCACGGCAGAAGATGTGGTGCGATTCTCACTAATTATTTA